>JACCRH010000449.1 GCA_013813675.1 Gemmatimonadales bacterium | reverse complement strand
TGATCGGACCGGGCAATCGCACCCTGACCGCGCGGTTCCAGGGCAGCTCGCTGTTCACCGCCAGCTCCGGAACGGCGGCGCACAGCGTGGTCACGCCCGACACGCCGCCGACGGCCGTGGGCGACGGGTACTCGGCGACGGCCGGGGTCCAACTCTCGGTGCCCGCCCCCGGCGTGCTGGCCAACGACTCCGACGTCGATGGCGACCCCCTGAGCGCCCAACTGCTCACCAGCACGACCCGCGGGGTATTGGCCCTGAATGAGGATGGATCGTTCACCTATCTGCCGGGCGCGACGTTCTTCGGCGAGGACTCGTTCACCTATCAGGTGACGGCCGGTTCCGGAAGCGCCTCTGCGACGGTGACGATCATCGTGACCGGTCCCTAGCACCCTGCAGCGCAACCTCTTGCAGTGAAAAATCTTGCATGGCCGTTCCGGGCTGCCGCGGTGTGATCCGCACCCTATCTTCGGCGCGCGCTCCGTGCTAAGGTAGAGCCTCCAGAAATCACTGTCCGACCTCTCACCACCGGGGTGCTTCTTGCGCATCGCACGAGCGCTCGCCGTCTCGTTGTCCCTGCTCATCAGTGCCGCCTGCGGCGGCGATGACCTCGGGCTGCCTGAGGATCCCGTTCCTGCCGACATCACGGTCGTCGGGGGAAACGGCCAGGCCGGCTCGCTGGGGTCGCAGCTCCTCAGCCCGCTGGTGGTCAGGGTGGACGACGCCGAGGGTGACCCGGCGTCGGGCGTTCGAGTCGCGTTCCAGCTGGGTGAGAGGGCGGCGGGAGGAGCCATCGCACCCGACACCGCCCTGACCGATGCCCAGGGCGAAGCCTCCTCAACGTGGGTGCTGGGGGGGATCGAAGGGCGGCAGACGGTGGAGGCCCGGGTGGTCGGCGAGGATCTGGTCGCCGGGTTTTCGGCGCAAGCCGAGCGCACTTCGGGGCTCACCCTCGAGCCGGCTGGAGGTGACGGGCAGAGCGGGCCTCCCGGCAGCGACCTGGCCCAGCCGCTGGTGGTGCGCCTGGTGGACGAGAGCGGCGCCGGGGTCGGCGGCCAAGCCGTCACCTGGGTGGTAGCCACGGGAGGCGGAGGCGCGAACCCTCAGACGAGCGACACCGATGAAGGCGGTTTGGCCTCGACGCGCTGGACCTTGGGACCCCTGGCCGGGCAGAACACGCTGAGTGCTGTAGTCTCGGGTGTCGGTGTGGTAAGCTTCACCGCAACGGCCGTCACAAGCGGCGGCGGCGATCCCAGCCCGGAACGGTCCACCATCGTCGCCGCGCCGGCGAGCATCCAGATCGGTCTCGGCGAGTCCTCCATCACGGTCACCGTCCGCGATGACCAGGGCGCCCCGGTCGCTGGAGCGGAGGTCACCTTGTCGGCCACCGGAGTCGGCAACGATCTCACTCAGCCATCCGGTGCGACCGGTGCCGACGGGGTGGCAACGGGAAGTCTACGGTCCTCGGTCCCGGGCACGAAAATCGTCACGGCAGTGGTGAACGGCGCGGTGGTGCTGACCCAGACCGCCGAAGTGACCGTGTCCGTCATCGCGGCTCCGCCCGATCACCTGGTCTTTCGCGTGGCGCCCTCCGATACGGAAGAAGACGAGGCGATCTCACCGCCCGTCGAGGTGGCCATCGTCGACGCACAGGGGAGCGTGGTGAGCATCTCCGGCGTGGAGATCGAGATCGAGCTGATTCGCGAGGACGGCAAGGATTCCGGCGAGCTCGAAGGTGACGTCACCCAGACCACCGAGGATGGGATCGCCGTCTTTCCCGACCTGGAGGTGGATAAGGAGGACGAGGACTTCCGACTTCGCGCCTCGGCACCCGGCATGCCGCAGCTGGGCACGGTAGAGAGCCCACCCTTCGACGTCGAGGACTGATGGACCGTCGCACCACGACGTTTCCCCTCGCACTGGCGCTCGCCATCCTGACGGCGGCCTGCGGCGGCGGCGACCTGACGCTCCCCAACGAGGGCGAGCCGGCGGAGATCGAGATCTTCGGCGGGAACCGTCAGAATGGCACCGTCGGAGAGGCGCTCGGGGAATCGTTGACCGTGATGGTGACGGACCGTTTCGGTGAGCCGGTCGACGGGGCCTCGGTGACCTGGTCGGCCGAGGGTGGTGGAACCGTCGATCCTGCGCAGAGCGTGACCACGGCCGACGGGCGCGCCGGCACCCAGCGGGTGCTCGGGCCGCAGCCCACTACGTATTTCACGGTCGCCTCGGTGGAGGGCCTCGCCGACCCGGTGACGTTCATGAGCACCGGTCAGGCCGGCGGGGCCAGCGCGGAGCAGAGCACGGTGAGCGCAGCGCCGGAAAGTGTCGGTGCGTCGAGCGGCGAGAGCGCCTCGACCATCACGGTCACCGTGCGCGACGAGCTCGGCAACCCATTGGCCGGAGTGCCGGTCTCGCTTTCGGCGACCGGTGAGGGGAACACGCTGGTGCAGCCGACCGCGGCCACCGACGCCAGCGGGGTCACGACCGGGACGCTGAGCGCGACGGGGCTGGGAAGCCATGTGGTGTCGGCCAACGCCGGCGGCACGGCGATCGAGCAGACCGCGACCGTGACCGTGGTTGCGGGCGCACCGGTGGCGGGCAACAGCTCCGCCAGCGTGCCGAATGGCACCGCGGGCGCGGCCACGGTCATGTCGATCCAGCTCCATGACGCGTTCGGGAACCCGGTGGAGGGAGCGCGCGGATCGATCGCGGTGACGATCACTGGCACCAATCCGGGAGCCGCCGTGAGCATCGAGGAGCAAGACGGCGGGCGGTACCGTGCCAGCTACACGCCGAGGTTCGTGGGGAACGATCTGGTGGAGGTGCGGGTGAGCGGGGCGGGGATTCCCGGCAGCCCCTTCGCCAGCGCGGTAGCGCCGGGCCCGGTGAGCCCGGCCGCCAGCACGGCCACGGTTACGCGGAGCGGCGATCTCTTCGCGAACATCGATGTCGTGGTGACGGCGCGGGATGCGCAAGGCAACCCGACCGGCCGGGGCGGGGACGTGGTGCTTATCACGGTGAACGGAAGCCCCCCGATCGGGGCCGTCGACCGAGGCAATGGGACCTACGACGCTTCGATCCCCACGTTCGGGTTCTCGTTCACCGTGGAGATCACGCTGAATGGCGGGGTGATTTTGGGGAGTCCGTTCACGGTTCCCTGAGTTGACCCCCCCTCCTCCGGCCGCTATCTTGCCCGCGCGCACGCCCTGGTGGTGAAACTGGTAGACACGCTATCTTGAGGGGGTAGTGCCGAAAGGCGTACCGGTTCGAGTCCGGTCCAGGGCATTCACGTCGGGGGCGCGTCCACACGCGCCCTCATTGCTGACCAGCCACTGTAGCTCAGGGGTAGACCTCTCGACTGATCGAGCGGCCGGCTCGCAAACGCTGTTGGAAGATTGCGGAGTGCCTCGACGGGAATCCGCCGGTGTAGCTCAGGGGCAGAGCAGCTCACTCGTAATGAGCAGGCCGTCGGTTCGATTCCGACCACCGGCTTCATCCAACCGTGATAGCCTAACTGATCCGCAGTGCGTCGCCGGTGAATTTGCACACCGCACGACGCACCTTCTTATTTCGGCCTCGATGGTCGCCCGCTGGTACGGGCC
>JACCRH010000028.1 GCA_013813675.1 Gemmatimonadales bacterium | reverse complement strand
GCACCACATGGACGTGGTCACCGCGACACCGAAGGACTGGTCGATCGATCCCTTCGCCGGAACCATCAAGGACGGCCACGTCTGGGGGCGGGGTGCGCTCGACATGAAGGGGCACGGCATCATCCAGCTCATGGCCCTGATCGCGCTGAAGCGGGCGGGGGTGCCGCTCACCAGAGACCTGGTGTACATCGGCAATGCGGATGAGGAAATCGGCGGACTGGGGTCGAGGGTCTTCGTCGAGCGCCATCCCGACCTGGTGAAGGGAATCGAGTACGTCCTCACCGAAGGCGCGGACACCAGGGTGGAGCAGGGCAAGGTGCGCTGGTTCGGGATCGACGTCGGCGAGAAGCGCACCTGGTGGAAGAAGATGGTGGTGCGGGGAACGACGTCGCACGGCTCGGTGCCGCTGGGAGACAATCCGGTCGAGCGGCTGGTCCGGGCGCTCAGCCGGATCGTGGACTATGAGACGCCGGTGCGCCTCACGCCCGCGGTGGACCGGTTCTTCAAGGCGCAGGCGCGGGACCAGAGCGGGCAGGCCAAGATCTGGCTCTCCAACGCCGCCGCGGCGCTCAAGAGCAAGGCCGGGCGGGCCTGGCTGCTGGGGGAGCCGGAGAGGAACGCGCTGCTCCGCACCACCATCACGCCGACGGTGCTGCAGGGCTCGGAGAAGACCAACATCATTCCCCAGGAAGCTTCGGCCGAGCTCGACATCCGACTGCTGCCCGACGAGGACACCGTCGCCTTCCGCCGGACGCTGGAGCGGCTCATCGCCGACCCGAAGATCGAGCTGCACGCGATCGGCGACATGGCCCCCCGCTACGACGCGCCGCTCGACACCGAGCTGTTCCGGGCGCTGGAGCGGGTGGCCGGGCGCCTGCTTCCCGGCGTCCCGGTCGCCACGCCCATCAGCGCCGGGGCCACCGACCGCCCGTACTGGGCAGGGGCAGGTCCGATCTGCTACGGGATCGACCCTTGGCTGGTGGAGTTGAAGGAGAGCCGGTACTCGGTGCACGGCAACGACGAGCGGCTGTCGGTGAAGAACATCGAGTTCGGGCTCAGGCTGTACGTAGAGACGCTGCTGGAGATGGCCGGGCCGCGAAGGGAGGGAGCCGCGGGGCGGTAGGCAAGGGGGCGGGACGACGGACCGCGGCGTCGGCGGGAGCGGTCATGTGTCATCCCGAGGGAGCGAATGCGATCGAGGGATCTTCTCGCCCGGCCTCGAGGGCCGCGAAGAAGATCCCTCGCTCCGGGTTCTAGAGCCGGCCGGCAAGATCCCTCGCTTCGCTCGGGATGACAATGATTGTACCTCGCGCTAAGCCGCCGTCCCGCCCCCTACCGCCCGTGCCCCAGCGACCGCAGCACCTCCCGGTCGAACTGGACCGACAGGCTCTCGCGCCCCGAGTACGGCCCTGGCCGGTACGCCCGCGACTCGATGCCGGCCTGGCTCTGCTCGCAAATGTGCCAGTCCTGCTTGTTGGTCATGTCCCAGAACTCCACCCCGTCGTCCGGATTGAACGCCGAGTCGCTCAGCGTGGCGGGATGAAAGAGCCAGGAGCACTGAATCAGGCTCCGGTCGGTGCCTTTGGGCCAGATCGTGTGGAACATGACGTAGTCCGGATGCAGGCTCAGGAGCATGTTGGGGAAGATCGCGTAGTAGTAGACCCGGTCCATGTCTTCTTCGGCGAGGTCCCCCACCGACACCCCGCACGACTTGCCGCTCATCGTCATGCTCTCTTGGCCACGGTTGAGCACCATGAACCCGCCGGTGAACGGCCCCTCGATGAGGTCGTTCTCGCCGCTGGTGGGCGGCGTCAGCTTGGCGAGTGCCGGGTGCACCGGCCCGCAGTGATAGCATTCGGAGTAGTTCTGGAACAGGAGCTTCCAGTTGCAGGTCACGTCGTAGTGGACGGTGCGGTGGACCTTGAGGTTCGGCAAGTTGAACCGGGAGAAGCGGCCCAGCAACGGCTCGAAGGCCTGGTCGAACGGCTCCGGCCGCTCCGCCAGGTTGATGAAGAGAAACCCTTCCCAACTCGCCACCGCCACCGGGTTGAGCGGCCAGTCGGACTTGTCGAACCCCTCGATGTCGCCGGTCGAGGGAGCGCCGATGAGGCGCCCGTCGAGGGAGTAGGTCCAGGCGTGGTAGGGGCACTGGATGGTCTCGGAAAAGCGTCCGGAGTGCTCCTCGCAGAGCCGGGTGCCCCGATGCCGGCAGACGTTGTAGTACGCCCGGTAGCCCCCCGCACGGTCGTGCAGCACGATCACGCTTTCCTTCCCGATCTCCTGGACCAGGTACTCGCCCGGCTGGGCGATCCGATCCTCCCGGCCGACGCAGATCCAGCGCTGCAGGAAGATCTGCTCCATTTCCTGGGCCAGTATCCCCGGCGAGGTGAAGTACTCGCGCGGCAGCGTATGCGCGCCGTCGATAGGGATCTGCGTCGGTTTGATGAAGGTCATCACGTGCCGGCTCGGTTCGGAGAGGCTGAAATATGCCGCCCACCGAATCGCGGGGGAAGGCTCCTGCCCCGGTATCTGGGGCACACCCCGAGGGTGACGCGGATGCTGGACCTGCGTCGGAACCGCATGTAGCCTTTGTTGTTCGCTTGCAGGCTATCACCCAGACCGGAGAAGTGACCGCGCGCGAGAACCTGGCGGAATGGGATAAGGATTACGCCAAGGAAGTCTTGAGCCGGATCGTGCAGAAGGGGTAACCGGGCACTGATCGAGTGATCGTGCTGGCAGGGGGCCAGGTCCGCGAGCGCCTTCATCCTCTCACGATCGCCGGCCGCACCCTCCCTCTGCATTCCCCGAACCCGATCCTGGCCGCGCCCGCCCGCTCGCAGAACCCCCGCATGATCACCTCGTCGCCGTCCTCCAGAAACTTCCGGGTCTCGCCGGTCGGCAGGGTCAGCGGCTCGGCCCCGCGCCAGGTCAGCTCCAAGAGACAGCCACGCGATTCCTTCGCCGGACCCGAGATGGTGCCGCTGGCGAGCAGGTCTCCGGGACGGAGGTTGCATCCGTTGCTGGTGTGATGGGCGACCAACTGTGCCGGGGTCCAGTAGAGATCGGCGGCGCTGCCGCGGCTCAACCTCACCGGCTCGATTCGGCGGTCGCGCATGCCGGCGGAGGAGAGATAGACCTCCACGGTGACCGCCACCGCCCCCGCCTCGGTGTTTCTCGCCGAGTCGAGGTGGGGCAGCGGCCTGGGGTCCTCCGGGGAGCGGGTCGCCGCGGGCGCCCGGAAAGGCTCGAGCGCCTCCAGCGTCACCACCCAGGGCGAGATCGTGGTAGCGAAGTTCTTGGCGAGAAAGGGACCCAGGGGCTGGTACTCCCACGCCTGGAGGTCGCGCGCCGACCAGTCGTTCACCAGGCAGAACCCGAAGATCTGGTCCTCCGCCCGCTCGATGGGAACCGCTTGGCCCAGCGGATTGCCCGATGCGATGAACAAACCCAGCTCCATCTCGTAGTCCAGCAACCGGCTCGGTCCGAAGCTGGGTGACTCGGCCTCGGCCGACTTGCTCTGACCCTGGGGACGGCTGACCGGGGTGCCGCTCGGCACGATCGACGAGGCCCGGCCATGGTAGCCGATCGGCAGCCACTTGTAGTTGGAGAGCAGCGGGTTGTCGGGCCGGAACATGCTCCCGACGTTGGTGGCGTGGTGCACCGAGGCGTAGAAATCGGTGTAGTCGCCCACCGCCGCCGGCAACAGCATCTCCGAATCGCTCTGGGCAACGAGGATTCGGTCGCCAAGCCCGGGGTCCGACCGGTAGGCGGGAGAGTCCGCGCGCAGGAGTGCGCTCACTTGTCTCCGAAGCCCTCTTCTCGTCTCGGCACCCATGCCCATGAGGCCGTTGAGTGCCGGCGCCCCACAAGCCACCGCCGTTAGCCTGCCGGTCCCGCCCAGTTGTCCCCCGGCGTGACAAGCCGCGAGGTCGAGTATCATGTCGCCGATGGCGACCCCGACCCGTCCCGGCCCGCCTTCACCCCGCCGGCGGAAGATGCCGAATGGAAGATTCTGGATGGGAAACTCGGCGGCGCCCTCGGCCGACTCGACCCAGCAGGTGAGCGAGGGATCGTGGGTCTGGTCCACGCGGCCTAGGCCAACCCGAGTGATTGGAGGTCGCCGATCGGCTCGGCAAAAGAACAGGAACCGAACGACACCAGATTTTCCTCACGACCCCTGCGGATCGCTTCGGCGCTGAGCCGCCGCCCCTTCCATTCGACCCCGGCATCATCGAAGCGGATCGAGTCGGGGTCACCCTCCTCGAGCAGCAGGCCGGCCTCTCGGTCGTCCAGGCCGGCGGCCATGAATGCGGTGGCGAGAAAGAGGTTGAGGAAACCGAACATGGTTCCGCAGGGGCTGTCCGGCTGGTAGGTGAGCCGATACTCGGCTCGCAGGGGATGATGCAGCCCGGCGGTCGCCTTGAACGGCACCGTCGCCGAGAGGCAGGCTCGGACGAAGCGGAGGAGCTCGGCCGTGGTCGGAAAGGCCTCCACCGTTACGCTACCGGTGCGGACTTTGGCTCGCCCACCGGCGGCGCCGATCGCGGCAATGAGGGGAGCCGGGTCGTCGGCGATGGGAACTTCGACATAGGCCTGGAGATGGGGAGGAACGCCACCGAGCAGCCGCTCGACCCCCTCCACCGTGTCGGCCTTGCCCTCCACCACGTCGGCGGAGATCGCGCCCGAGCCCTCCGCGCCATGCCGGCAGTTGAATTCGCCGAGCGCCCGGATCTCGGCCGCCGGGTCAGCGCCCAACAGCGCGGCAACTCGCCAAGGCGAAGACGAAGGGCCTACCGGCAGCAGCCCGGCGGCGGCCGACTCCAGCTCCTCGACGCGGCTAGCCGGAAGGACCAACCGGCCCAGGGCCCACGAATGAGCGCTGTTCCGGTAAGACGCGTAGTTGGCGACCGCCGCGGCCATGCCGAGCCCGGCCGGCGGAAAGAGCCCGGCGTAATCGATACTGCCGCGAAGCAGACTCTGAAGGGCGGACATTTGGGGGAATGTAAGACGGCCTGCTAGGTTTCCTCCATGCCCATCGTCTCCGCCGACCCTGCCACGGGACAGACCGTCCGGACCTTCCAGCCGCTCACCGCCGAGCAACTGGAGGCCCGGCTGCAGTGCGCCGCCGAAGCGTACCGCCGTCATCGGCGCACGTCGTTCGCCGAGCGCGCACGGCTCATGTTTAGCGCCGCCGAGATCCTCGAGTCGGAGAAGGAAGCTTTCGGGCGGATCATGGCCACCGAGATGGGGAAGACTCTCAAGTCGGGCATGGACGAGGCGGCGAAGAGCGCCTGGGGGTGCCGCTACTACGCGGAGAATGCCGAGCGTTTTCTGGCTGACGAGATGGTGCAGACCACTGCGACTCGCAGCTTCGTGACCTACCAGCCGATCGGTCCGGTGCTCGCCGTCATGCCCTGGAACTTTCCCTTCTGGCAGGTGTTCCGCTTCGCCGCGCCGGCGCTCATGGCGGGCAACGTCGGGCTCCTCAAGCACGCCTCCAATGTCCCTCAGTGCGCGCTCGCGATCGAGGAGATCTTCCGCCGCGCCGGCTTCGCCGAAGGCGTGTTCCAGGCGCTGCTGATCGAGCCCCAGCAGGTCAAGTCGGTGATCGAGGACCGCCGGGTCGCCGCGGTCACCCTGACCGGAAGCAACGCGGCCGGCAGCCAGGTGGCCGCGGCCGCGGGAGCGGCGATCAAGACCACGGTCCTCGAACTGGGCGGCAGCGATCCGTTCATCGTCATGCCGGCTGCCGACCTGGATACGGCGGTACCGACCGCGGTGAAGGCCCGGGTGGTGAACAACGGCCAGTCGTGCATCGCCGCCAAGCGCTTCATCGTCGCCGAGCCGGTGGCCGACGAGTTCGAGCGCCGTTTCGTGGCCGGAATGGAGGCGCTGGTAGTCGGCGACCCGATGGACCCCAAGACCGACGTCGGTCCCCTGGCCACCGAGGCGCAGCTTCGGACCATCGCG
>JACCRH010000299.1 GCA_013813675.1 Gemmatimonadales bacterium | reverse complement strand
TTGCTTGCTTCACCATCGGACAATCGGTCCGTGGGTGCCACAGCCTTTCGCGATAGGCGTTGGGCTCCATCTGCCACGAGCACCCAGGACCTGTCCCACTAGAAAGGAGCAGTACGATGGCACCGAGCAAGAACAACGTTCAAGTGAAGAACGATAGCGGCACGGTCGTGGGCCTGTTTCAGGATCAGCCCTCCGCCGAGGCGGCCATTCAGCGCCTGACGGCGGCGGGCTTCTCGGAGCAGCAGATCGGTGTGGCGATTCGCGACCGCAAGCAGCAGGAGGAGCTCACCGAGAGCACCGGGACCCAAGCCGCGGAAGACGCGACCAAGGGTGCGGTTGGCGGTGGCGTGGTGGGCGGAGTGATCGGCCTTCTGGCCGGCGTCGGCGCCCTGGCGATCCCGGGCATCGGTCCGATCATCGCGGGCGGGGCGCTCGCTTCCACTCTGGCAGGCGCCGGCATCGGCGCGGCGGCGGGCGGGCTCCTCGGCGCGCTGGTCGGCATGGGACTTCCCGAGGAAGACGCGCGGCACTTCGAGCAGGGCTTCCAGCAGGGCGGTATCCTGGTGACGGTGCAGGCCGGAGAGCGAGCCGAGGTGGCCCGCCAGGCCCTCTCCGAGGGCGGGGCCGACCTCGGCCCGACCGGCCGGGCATCCAGCGGCTCGGACACGGCCTTCGAGTCGGAAGGCGCGGAGCGTCTGGAGCTCCGTGAAGAGGAGCTGAATGTGGACACCCGCCAGGTCCAGGCCGGCGAGGTGCGGGTTCGCAAGGAAGTCGTGACCGAACAGCGGAACATCGAGGTGCCGGTGACTCGGGAGGAGGTCGTCATCGAGCGGCGTCCGGTCGCCGGGCGTGAGGCGGCGGACCAGACCCTCGACGAGGACAAGGAGATCCGGATCCCGCTGATGGAGGAGGAAGTGGACGTCCAGAAGCGGGCCGTCGTCCGGGAGGAGATTTCCGTGGGCAAGCGGCCGGTGCAGGAGACCAGGACGGTCTCCGACACCGTTCGGCGTGAAGAGGCGCGGATCGACTCCGAAGGGGATGTGGGCATTCGCCCGTTTACCGGCGCTGAGCGCCGCCGGGGGCGGCAGTTGGCGTACCAGGGCCCGGAGCGCCGCCTCGCATCGCAGCGGTAATCAGGCGGGACGTTGAAAGGGGCCGGGGCCGAGTAATCGGCCTCGGCCTTTTTCATGACCCGCATCCAGCCTCGCCGAACCTGCCACCCGAGCCCGCCAGGCGCTGCAGCAGGGCCGCCGGCGTCCAGAAAGCCTGATCGCCATGGGGGTTGGCCCCAAACTCCCGTACCCGCTGTAAGACGTGCCCCAACCCCACCTGGTCGGCATGAAACATCGGCCCGCCGCGGCTCCGCGGAAAGCCGTAGCCTGTGAGATACACGACATCGATGTCGCTCGCCCGGGCTGCGATGCCCTGCTCCAGAATCCGCGCCCCTTCGTTCACCAGGGCATAGACCAGACGGTCCACGATTTCACCGTCGTCGACCTGGCGCGGTGCCACCCCGATCTCCGACCGGTGTGAGGTGATGAGCTGCTCGGCCGCGCCCGATGGGACCGGCCGGCGCGGGCCCTCGGGATAGTCGTACCAACCGCCTCCCGTCTTCTGACCCAGCCGCCCGAGCCGACAGAGCTTGTCGGGCAAGGTAGAGCAGAGGTACTCGGGGCGTTCCGCACGGCGGCGCTGCCGTATCGCCAGGCTGACATCGTGACCCACCAGATCGCCGACCCGAAACGGGCCCATCGCGAATCCGAACGTCTCCATGGCCTGGTCGATCTGCCATGGCGCCGCGCCCTCCTCGACCAGGTACCAGGCCTGCCTGGTGTAGCCCTCGAGCATCCGATTGCCGATGAAACCGTCGCATACTCCCGAGACCACGGCCACCTTGCGAAGCGCCTTACTCAGCCTGAGCGACGTCGCCAGAACCTCAGGCGACGTCGCCCGCCCACGTACCACCTCCAGCAGGCGCATCACGTTCGCCGGACTGAAGAAGTGGAGGCCGAGCAGGTCCGTGGGCCGCCGGGTGAAGGCCGCGATGGCGTCGACGTCGAGCGTCGAGGTATTGGTCGCGAGGATGGCACCCGGCTTCATCACCCGGTCGAGGGCGACGAATACCTCTCGCTTGACCTCCATCGATTCGAACACCGCTTCGATCGCCAGATCGGCCTGACCGATCACGTCGTAGGAGAGAGTCGGCCGGAGAAGCGCGAGGCGACGACCCCGTTCGCTTGCGGTGAGCTTGGCCTTCTTCACCTGGCCGTCGTAGATGCCGGTAATGCGCGCCAGGCCGCGCTCCAGTGCCGGCTGGTCGGTTTCGACCAGCCAGACCGGAATGCCGGCATCGAGCAGGGCGACGGCGATTCCCGCGCCCATGGTGCCTGCACCGATCACGGCGGCCTGGTCGAGCGGACGGACCGGAGTCGATGGCGTGATGCCATCGACCTTGGCGGCGGCGCGCTCGGCGAAGAAGGCGTGGCGAAGCCCCTTCGACTCGGGTGTCTCCATCAGCTCGAGGAAGGCGAGCCGCTCGACGGCGAGTCCTTCATCGAAGGGTTTGCCAGCCGCTTCGATCGCGTCCACCGCGCGGAGGGGAGCCGGCAGCGAGGGCCGCTCCGTCCTGAGTTTGACTCGCGCGGCCTCGCAGAGGGCGGCGAGGCTTGGCTCGTCGAGCGGGATGTCGCGGGTCCTGACAGGAGGCTTAGTCACGACCTCGGCCGAGGCGGCCAGCTCCACCGCTCCCGCCAGCGGATCGCCCGGCACCGTGAGATCGAGCAGGGCCGGGTTCGCCAGGTCTTTTGCCGGTACCGGCTCGCCACCGACGATCATCAGGATCGCCCGCTCGACGCCGACCAGTCGCGGCAGTCGCTGGGTGCCGCCCGCCCCGGGCAGCAGGCCGAGCGTGACCTCCGGCAGACCGAGCTTGGCGTCGGCGCTGGCCACGCGATAATGCGCCGCCAGAGCCAGCTCGAGGCCGCCGCCGAGGCAGGTTCCGGAGATCGCGGCGACCACCGGCTTGGCGCTGGTCTCCACCTGATCGATGAGCTGCCGCAGGGTCGGCTCCGCGGTGCTGGCGGGTGTGCCGAACTCCCGGATGTCGGCTCCGCCGGAGAAGAGACCGCCGCTGCCGGTGAGAACGATAGCCCGGACGGAGGGGTCGTTCCTGGCGCGCTCGAGGGCCGCGGATATGTCTGCACGGACGGCGTGCGATAGGCCGTTGACTGGGGGGTTGGCGAAGGAGATGACCGCGACGGAGCGGTCGACGCGGTAGTCGATCTCAGGCATTTCGATGGTATCACGAAAGGTGGTTGGTGAAACGTGTCATCCCGCGGGATGACAACGCTCGCGCTGCTTCAGTCCCCCAGTCCCGTTCTCAGCTTCCCCCGATCCACCTTCCCCAGGTGCGTCATGGGCAGCGAATCGACGAAGACGACCTCGCGCGGATGCTTGTAAGGCTCCAGCCGCTCGCGCACGAAGGCCTTGAGCTCCTCCGCCAGGCCTTCCCGCCGCTCCCGAGCTACGACGTACGCACACGGCTTGACCAGGCCGCTCGCATCGGCCACGCCCACCACCGCCACCTGCGACACCGCCGGGTGCAGCAGCAGGCAGCCTTCCACCTCGGTGGCGGAGAGCCATTTCCCCGACACCTTGAGCAGCTCGTCGGCTCGGCCGCCGTAAGTGTAGTAGCCGTCGGCGTCGCGCCGGACCAGGTCTCCCGACACCACCCACTCGCCCCGAAAGCAGCTTTGGCTCTTCTCCAGGTGCTGCCAGTAGCCCAGCGCCCGCGACCCGCCCCTCACCCAGAGGTGGCCGACCGTCCCGACGGGGAGCTCACGGCCCTCCTCGTCCGCCACCTTGATCTCGAAGCCGGGCACCGCCTCGCCCAGCGTCCCATGGCGGATCCGACCCACCCGGTTGGAGAGGAAGATGTGCCACATCTCCGCGGTGCCCAGGCCGTCGAGCAGGGGAACCCCGAAGCTCCGATCCCATCTGGCGTGCAGCTCTTCGGGCAACCCCTCTCCCGCGGAGGTGGCCAGGCGTATCGAGGAGAGGTCCTGGCGGCCCGCTTCCGGGTGACTCACCATCTGGTTGATCATGGTGGGGACGGTGATCAGGACGGTGGGGCGGTACCGCGCGATCCGGCTGAAGATGACTTCCGCGGTGCAGCGGTCGTCGAACAGCACGCTGGCGGCGCCCGCGGCGAAGGGAAACAGGAGATTGGAGCCGGTGGCGTAGCCAAAATAGAGCTTGGGCACCGAGAGCGTCAGGTCGTCTTCGGTGTAACCCAGGACGTGGCGGGCGTAGCACTCGGCGGTGTTGACGAAGGAGCGATGCGGCTGCACCGCGGCCTTGGGCCGGCCGGTGGTACCGCCGGAGAAGAGCCAGATGGCGGCGTCATCTCGGTGGGTCGGGTAGTTCCGCCAGCTCTCCGGCGACGCCGCGAGGCGCGATCTCCAATCTCCGCCGCCTACGACCAGCAGCGCGGGCGTGTGGGCCACCCGGCCGGCCGCGTCGCGGAAGGCGTCGGCCCGCTCTTCGGCCACCAGCGCCACGGCCGCGCGGCTGTAGTCGAAGAAATACTCGATGGCGTCGGGCTTGAGCTCCGGGTTGACCATCACCACCACGGCGCCGATCTTCAGGATGCCGAACAGCGCCGCCACGAAGTCAGGCCCGTCGGGCAGGGCGATGATCACGCGCTGTTCCGGAACCACTCCCACCGAACTGAGCACGTTGGCGTAGCGATTGGCCAGTGCCTGCACCTCACGATAGCTCAACCGTCCGGCATCGGTGTGCAGCGCAATCCGGTCTCCCCGGCCTTCGCGCACCCGGGCATCGAGAAAGAAATCGGCGATGTTGAGGTGGGCGGAGGATTCTGTGGTCATAGGAGTATCGCGTCTGTCATCCCGAGCGAAGCGAGGGATCCTGCCCGGGAGTGGATCGGGGCAGGCCGGCAAGATCCTTCGGTCGCTGCGCTCCCTCAGGCTGACAACCTGAGGACACAATAACCGTGCAGCCGCTCGCCGCAATGACCTGGGAGGAGGCCCGCGATGCCGCCGGCGCGGCGTCCGTCGCCATCCTCCCGGTGGGCGCGATCGAGGCCCACGGGCCGCACCTGCCGCTGGAGACCGACGTGATCATCGCTCAGGCGATGGCGCGGTCCGGCGCCGAGCGCATCGGCGCCCGGGGCTCGACGGTCGTGGTGCTTCCGCCGCTGACCTACACCGCGGCGGGATTCGCCCAGCGCTTCGCCGGAACGATCTCGCTCCGCCCGGAGACGGTCACCGCAACGGTGGTGGACATCGCCGGCAACCTCACCTGGCACGGATTCGGAGTGCTGGCCATCGCCAACGCGCATCTCGACCCGGGACACCTCGCCTCGCTCGAAGCGGCCGCGAACCAGATTCGACGGGGGCCGGGACTGGCGGTGGCCTTTCCCAATCTGGCCGCCAAGCCGTGGGCCCTCAGGCTGAGCGACGAGTTCCGAAGCGGCGCCTGTCATGCCGGCCAGTTCGAGACGTCGATCCTGCTGGCCGAGCGACCGGAGCTGGTGCGCGAGAGCGTGAGAGCGACGCTGCCGCCGAACCCCGCGTCGCTTTCGCGCGCGATCCTGGAGGGCAAGCTGAGCTTCGAGGAGGCAGGCGGCCCCCGGGCCTACTTCGGCTTTCCGGCCCAGGCCACCGCGGAGGAAGGCCGGGCGACGGTCGAAGTCCTCGGCGGCATCCTCGACGAAGCGGTCAGGGCCGAGCTGGAATGAATTCCGTTGTGGGTCAGGTTGCGGTGGTCACTGGCGCGGGCCGAGGGATCGGAGCCGCCACCGCCCGGGCACTGGTGGACGCCGGCCTCAGTGTGGTGCTCGCCGCCCGCACCCGAGAGCAGATCGAGCGGCAGACCGCCGAGCTGGTAGCGATAGGCGGCAAGGCAAAGGCGGTGGTGTGCGACGTGACCAGCGAAGCGAGCGTGGAGGCCCTCTGCCGCGAAGCCGCCGAGCTGGGGCCGGTCGCGGTGCTGGTCAACAACGCCGGTGCCGCCGCCTCGATGCCGGTCGCTAAGACCTCGCTCGACGACTGGAACCGCCTCATGGCCGTCAACGCCACCGGCGCCTTCCTCTGCACCCGGGCGTTTCTCCCCGGAATGCTCGAGCGCAAATGGGGCCGGGTGGTGAACGTGGCCTCAACCGCGGGGTTGAGCGGTGGCAAGTATCTCGCTGCCTATTCCGCGGCCAAGCACGCGCTGGTGGGTCTCACCCGATCGTCCGCGGCGGAGGTGGCCGGCACCGGGGTGACGGTGAATGCGGTATGCCCCAACTTCGTCGATACCGGGATGACGGCCGAGACCGTGGGCCGGATCGTGGCCAAGACCGGCCGCACCCGGGAGGAGGCACTGGCCGCCGCGCTCGCCTCCGCGGGACAGACTCGGCTGATCTCGGCGGCGGAAGTGGCGGCGGCCGTGGTGTCCCTCTCGACCGATGCCGTCGCCCCGCCCCCGAATGGGGAGACTCTAGTCCTCGACGGGAGGGAGCCGATGAGCCGTTTCGCGATCGTCAACCCGGCAGAGCTCGGCGCGCCCCGCGGGTGGAACAACGGGATGCTGGCCCACGCCGGGGGCCGGACGCTCTTCATCGCGGGGCAGACCGCCCGCGACGGCTCCGGCCAAGTTTCGGGCGGTGACTTCGTGTCCCAGTTTGACCGGGCATTGGCGAACGTTCTCGCCGTGCTCCACCAAGCCGGTGGGGAGCCTGGGGACGTGGGCCGGTTCACCATCTATGTCACCGACATCGCCCAGTATCGCGCCAGCCTCAAGCCGCTGGGTGAGGTGTACCGGC
>JACCRH010000282.1 GCA_013813675.1 Gemmatimonadales bacterium | reverse complement strand
CCGCACCGGGTTGGGTATGCTTCGGCGACTGTCGGACAGTCTTCCACCCAGGCCCAGGAGGCGACCGATGGCATCGCGGAAGCGGTATCGGCTGGATGAGGTGGCGGTAGAGCCGGGCGAGGTGCGGAGAGCCAAGTGGACCTTCGCCAAAGGGGGTCGCCAGGCCCCGGTGAAGGGAAGTGAGCACCTGTACAGCGTGACCGACGGCAATCTGGCCAGCCGGAACAAATGGGAGTTCCTGGTCCGGGTGCCTGATGCGGCCGATGGACGAGTGGAGATCCGCCCCAGGACGACGCCTCCGATCCACACCTGGAAGGCGCTGACCTACCGATCGCTGCAGTTTCAGAAGGCCACCAAGGGCGAGGCGCGCGGCAAGCGGTACGGCAAGGTGTCGCTCGCCGTTCCAACCAGCGGACGCGCGAAGGACGATCCCCGGGGCAACCGCACCAAGGACGTCATCCGGGGCGACCAGCGGCGCGATCTTCCCCGCTGGTTCGAGGGCCTTCAGGGGCGCATGCGGACCAAGGAGCGCGTCCGCAGCACGCGGGGCACCGACGGGAATACGCTCGTGGTCCTGGTCAATCCGGACGACCATGCGATGATGATCAGGCTGTATTTCGCGATGAAGGTCTGGGTACTGAAGGAGGGCATCAAGCTGCAGTAATGACCGCCCCCTCGCTCGACGGGAGCGGCCTGCCCCCGCGACCGGCCTTCGCGGCTAGTCTCGTGCTCCTCGAGGCCGCGGTCAAGCTCGCCCTCCACGCGGCCGTGAACGTCCGAACGCCGTACGGCTTCCACCGCGACGAGCTGCTGTACCTCGGGATGGGGCGGCACCTTCAACTCTGGGGGATGGACTTTCCCCCGGCGATCGCCGTCGTCGCGAGAGTGTCCGGCACCCTCCCGGGGGACTCGCTGGCGGCCATCCGCTTCCTACCCGCGGTCTTCGGGAGCGCGGTGCTGGTGTTCGCGGCGCTGATCGCCCGGGAGCTGGGTGGCGGACGGGTGGCCCAGGGTCTGGCCGCCTTCTGCGTGCTCACCAGTCCACTCTTCCTCCGATCGGCCAATCTGCTGCAGCCGGTAGTCATGGATCAGTTGATCTGGAGCGCGGCGCTCTACGCCGTCGTGCGCCTCTGCCGGGGCTATGGGCCGGGGGGATGGCTGCTTCTCGGTCTGGTGCTCGGGCTGGGGCTGATGACGAAGTTCAGCGTGGCGTTCATCGGTCTGGCGATCGTGGCCGGGGTGTTGCTCTCCCCGTTGCGGTCGGCGCTGTTCACGCCCTGGCCCTGGCTGGGGCTTGCCGCCGCGCTCGCGGTGGGGGCTCCCAGCCTCGTGGGCCAGATCCGGTTGGGCTTCCCCGTCGTGGCCCAGATGGCCGACCTGAAGGCGAGCCAACTCGAGCGGATCGGCCCAGCCGATTTTCTCCTGGGCCAGCTCCTCTGGGGTCCTTCAGTGCTCATCGCGGGCGCAGGACTCTACGGGCTTCTCGCCAGCCCCACGCTTCGAGCGTTCCGCGCCCTGGGCTGGAGCTGTCTCGCGGCGTTCGTCATCCTCCTTCTGGCCCAGGGAAAGCCCTATTACGCGGGGCCGATCTACCCGGCGATGTTCGCGGCGGGAGCGGTGCTGTTCGAGCGGACCGTGAGCGGACTGGCCGCCGAGGTGCTTCAAGTCGGCACTGTCGCGGTTCTCCTCGCCTTCGCCGTGGGCACCCTGCCGCTCGGCGTGCCCATCCTATCGCCGCCCGCTATGGCCGCCTATGTCAACGCACTGGGGATGAAGGCAGCCGTGCGGACCAACACCGGCGAGATCGGTGCGCTGCCGCAGGACTACGCGGACATGCTGGGGTGGGAGGAGCAGGTGGCCACGGTCGCCCGAGTCTACCACGCCCTCCCGCCGGATCAGCGAGCGCGAGCCGTGGTGGTGGCTGGCAACTACGGCGAGGCGGGAGCGCTGGACTATTACGGGCCGCGCTACGGCTTGCCCGCCGTGGTGAGCCCGGCCGGGAGCTACTGGTTCTTCGGCCCGGGTGACCGGCCGGGAGAAGTGGTGATCACGATCGGTGTGCCGGAGGACGATCTGCGCGGCTTCTTCGACTCGGTCAAGACCGCCGCCACGGTCGGCCACCCTTGGGCGGTGGAGGAGGAACGCAATCTGGCCGTGCTCATCGGTACCGGGCCGCGGACGACGCTGCAGCAGCTCTGGCCATCGCTGGCGGGGCAGAACTAGGCCGCGGTGTGTCGTGTCATCCGTGACACTCCATCGCACCGCGGCGAATTTCGCGTTACTTTCGATGACAGCACCCGCAGAGGCACGATGCTGGGCCGCATTCTCTTCTTCCTTCTCCTGTTCGTCTCCGCCTGTGGCGCGCCCGCGATCCGGGAGCCTGACCAGGTTGCCCCCTGGCTGCGTGCGGACCCCCAGCGCTGCCTACTGACCCGCGACCTCAGCGAGGACATGGACGACATGGCCCGCCGATGCGCCGAGGCGTTCGTGCAGCAGAACGGCTATACCGACCTGCCGGCCACCGAGGATTCCACCCGGTGGGTGCTCGAAATGGGCGAGCTGGGTACGTGGCCGCGCCTACTGGCCACCCGGGGCGGCAGCCTGGAGCGCGACGCGGCTACCGTGCAGTGCAGCATGCGGCAATGTGTCGTGCTCTTCCGGCTGCGCCGCACGCCGCTCGT
Organism: Gemmatimonadales bacterium; assembly: GCA_013813675.1. Classification (GTDB taxonomy): domain Bacteria; phylum Gemmatimonadota; class Gemmatimonadetes; order Gemmatimonadales; family GWC2-71-9; genus CAVVWJ01. Next base: position 5,841 of record JACCRH010000282.1, on the reverse strand, counting down.
CTGCGCCTATCGCACCGTCACCATGAGCCAGATCTTCACCCGGCTGCGGCTGGAGCCCGGCGGCATCCGCGACGTGCGCTGCGACGAGCGGCGAGCGTAGCCCCGGTCATCCTGCAGTTCCCCGAGCGGAAAATCCACATCCGGTTGGAGGACACGGTTGTCCTCACCGACAAAGGCCCGGAGAACGTGACCGCGGCGGTGCCGGCCGATCTGGATCCGCTCTACGCGCTCATTAAGGAGAAGGGGGTCAATTCGACCCCGGTGAGGCGGTAGACCCTAAGAAAAGCGTGAACGCTGTTGGTGGACAGAGGTGGTCCCCGGGATCGTACTGCTGGCCGCGACCCCGGGGACCGGTTTACTGCAGTGGTGTTGCACCCTTTGAGATGCCGGCGGCGCCGGAAAGGTTGCTCCGGCCCCGCGGCGGCTAGATTGCAGGCATGCGGCAAGCCCGCCTTCGCCCCGAATTCGCCCACGTGTACCCCGAGTTGATCCCCGGCCAGTGGGAGCCCGCCTCGCGGATCGTGGAGGTAGTGCTGGCGCGCTACCTTCTCCAACAGATGGCCTCGGACCCGATGGAGCGCGCACTGCAGGAGTCGCACTTCGAGTTCCGGGGCGGGGCGCAGGACCCACCCCGGGCCAATCCCCGGCGGCGGGTGGAGGATCGCGCCGACGAATCGTAAGTCCGGCGCGCGGGGAGAGATGCGCGCGGGGGACCACACGCCGTAGCTTTCCTGCGACCCGGCTACGGCGGAGCACCATGCAAGACCCTCGCTATCCCATCGGCCCGTTCGCCTATCAGGGCCCACAGACGCCCGAACGGCGGCTGGACTGTATCGCCAGCATCGCCGAGGCACCGGCCAACCTGCGGAAGGCTGCCGCCGGACTGACCGACGCCCAACTCGACACGCCGTATCGAGACGGCGGCTGGACGGTGCGCCAGGTGGTTCACCACCTCCCCGACAGCCACCTCAACGCCTACACCCGTTTTCGTCTCGCGCTGACCGAGCCGACCCCGACGATCAAGCCCTACCTGGAGCACCGCTGGGCCGAGCTGCCCGACGCGCGCACCGGGCCGGTGGAGATCTCGCTCGCGCTGCTCGAGGCGCTGCACCGCCGGTGGGTGCCCCTCCTCCAGAGCCTCGGCCCCGAGGATTGGGCGCTCACCTTCCTGCACCCGGAGCACGGCCGGGAATGGTCGCTCGACGAAGTCCTGGCCATGTATGCCTGGCACGGCCAGCACCACACCGCGCACGTCACCCGGCTCCGCGACCGGATGGGCTGGAGCTGAGCGGATCGCCGTCGCGCACCATCCTCGACCTCGGAGTCACCCTGGTGAAGACCGGACTTGCCTCCGTGGCACTGCTGACGCTGCTCAGCCCGGCGCCATCCGCCGCGCAGGTCACGCCCGAGCGGGCACGCGACATCGGCATCCCGCTGGAGGGAGCGGCCGGCCCGCTGGACGCGATCACCGACGTGCCTGGGGTGACGGTGGGGCATCTGACCCTGGTGCGGGGAGCGGGGAAGCTGGTGGTGGGCAAAGGCCCGGTGCGCACCGGCGTGACCGCCGTCTTCCCCCGAGGCAAGCGCGATCTTGCCCCGGTGTTCGCCGGATGGTTCAGCCTCAACGGCAACGGTGAGATGACCGGCACGGCCTGGATCGACGACTATGGGCTGCTGGTGTATCCGATCACCATCACCAACACCAACAGCGTCGGCACGGTGCGCGACGCGGTGATCGAATGGGGTCGCACCCGCCTCGCCGACGCGTTCAACTGCTGCCTCCCGGTCGTCGCCGAAACCTGGGACGGAGACCTGAGCGACATCTACGGCTTCCATGTCACCAAGGAGCACACCTTCCGGGCGCTGGAGAGCGCGGCGCCCGGCCTGGTGCCCGAGGGAAACGTGGGCGGGGGTACCGGGATGATCTGCCTGGGCTGGAAGGGAGGGATCGGCACCGCGAGCCGGAAGCTGTCCGACCGGGCCGGCGGGTTCACCGTGGGCGTGCTGGTGCAGTGCAATTTCGGCCAGCGCCGGCTGCTCCGGATCGCCGGCGTGCCGGTGGGGCAGGAGATCACGGAGCCCATCGAGTGCTACGAGGGACCTCAGCTCGACTCGGCGCGAGCGGCGGAGCGGTGTCCAGTCGGGGCCACCGGTGCGGAGAAGAAGGATGCCGGCTCCATCATCGCGGTGGTCGCGACCGACGCCCCGCTGCTGCCGCACCAGCTTCGCCGGGTGGCGCGCCGGGCCGCGCTCGGCATCGGGCGGATGGGCGGGATCGCGGGGGCAGGATCGGGCGATCTCTTCATCGCCTTTTCCACCGCCAGCACCGGAGAGCCCGGCGAACGGGGCATCCGGCCGGTTCGGATGCTGGGCGAGGAGCGGATCGACCCGGTATACGAGGCGACGGTACAGGCGACGGAGGAGGCGATCATCAACGCGATGCTCGCCGCGAAGACAATGCGGGGGGCCGACGGGTACATGGTGCCGGCGTTGCCGCACGATCGACTCAAGGAAGTGCTTCGGAAGTACGGACGTCTGAAGAGGTAGCTGGAAATGGGAGAGAGGGAGAGAGGTACTTCATCCCGAGCGGAGCGAGGGACCTTGCCCCCGATCCTCAGAGCTGAGCCCCGCCGAGCGACGAGGGGTGGTGCCAATCGGTCGATCGGGTTGACGGTCAGTAATCTGGATGGGTCTCTCATCCTATTTGAACCCCCGCTACCGGATGAAAATCGCGCCACACCTCGCGATACGGCTCCACCATCAACTCCACGAACCGCTCCAACGCGACCGGGAATGGAAATCGCCGCCGGAATTCGAGCGCCGTCACCCCGAGCATGGCGCGAAGGTGCCGGCCGAAGCTCTGGGGAGACGAGTACTCCAGCCGATACGCGACGTCGGCGACCGAGAGTCCGGAGGCCTCGAAGAGGTACGCGGCGTGGAGCAGGCGAATGGCCGACAGGTAGTTTTTGGGTGACGGAAGTCCGGCCCGGGCGAAGCGCGACATCAGCGTGCTCGGCCGAACGTACAGCCGCTCGGCGAGCGCCGTGACCGTCGGCGTGTCGGGCGCGAGGCGGATCATCGCTTCGACGAAGAGCCGGGCGTCGCCCGGGGAATCGGCCAGGGCGGTCAGGATGGGCCCCTGAATCCGGGAGACCGCCCGAGTCGCCGGTTGGCCGACCACCTGCCGCAGCCGGTTCCACCCGGTCGGCGAGGTGACGTCCACCACCTGCTGCACGCCCGAGGCGCCCAGCCGGAGCAGCATTTCGGTGGAGGAGGGATCGTGCTGGGAAACCAGGGCGACCGTGGGAATGCCGGGAAACTCCCGCACCAGGTGCCGCACCGCCTCGACCTGGTCCGGCTGGCAGCGATGTACCGACAGCAGCACCGCGTCCACCGCCCGCTCGCGCACCACGCGGACCGCATCGGGCACCGAGTCCCGGTGGACCACTGCGAAACACCCGTTGCCCGCCGCATCCACCCGGAGCCGCTCGCCGGGGAGGAGCACCGCGGCGACGGTGGTGGAAGGAAGCGCGGCGGCGGGCATGGGATCCTCCTGGCGGTGGTGCGAGCAGTGGTGCAAGAGGATGGGCTCGGCACGTCAATCCGGGTTCAACCCGATACATCCTGAAACACCGCCCAGCGCGACGTTTTTCGGCAGGAGTGCATCCAACGTGACGCCGGCTCGGTATATTCCTGACCCGTCCTCTCGACCGGTCTTCGCATGAGCCACCCGACGCTCGACCCCTTCGAGGCCCTGCAAGGCGCCCTGGAGCCGCAGTACCGGCTGGAGCGCGAGCTGGGCCGGGGAGGCATGGGGGTGGTCTTCCTCGCCACCGACACCACGCTCGACCGCCGGGTGGCGATCAAGGTGGTCCATCCCGAGCTCGCGGCGCACCCCTCCATCGTCCGCCGCTTCCTGGCCGAAGCGCGCACCATCGCCCGGCTTCGCCATCCCGGCATCGTCGCCGTCCACACCGCCGGCACCGCCAAGGACCTCCTCTACTACGTCATGGACCAAGTCGAGGGGGAGAGCCTGCGCCAGCGGCTGAGCCGCGGCGGACCCCTCCCCCTGGACCAGGTGACACGGATCGTGGCCGATCTCGCCGCGGCGCTCGACGCGGCCGGCCGCGCGGGGGTGGTGCACCGCGACGTGAAGCCGGAGAACGTGCTGCTCGAGACGGGCACCGGCCGGGCACTCCTGGCCGACTTCGGCATCGCCCGCGCGATGGCGGCCGACGGTGCCTCCAGCACGGGGCAGGGGGTCGCAGTGGGCACGCCGAGCTATATGAGTCCGGAGCAGGCGTCGGGTGAGGAGGTGGACACCCGGAGCGACATCTACGCCCTCGGCGTGGTGGCGTACGAGATGCTGGCCGGCCACCCGCCGTTCCAGGGCGCCAACCGGGTGGTGGTCTCCAAGCACATCGCCGAGCGCCCCACCCCGATCGAGCGGGTCCGGCTCGACTGTCCCCGTTCGCTGGCGGGCGCGGTGATGAAGGCGCTGGAGAAACACCCCGCCGAGCGCTGGCAGACCGGCGAGGAGCTGCGCCAAGCGGTGATGGGCGAGCGGGCGTTGCCCCCCAGGCAAGCCGGGCGGCGCGGCATCGCCCTGGCCGCTGCAGCGGTGGCGCTCGCGGCGCTGGGCGCGTCGGTAGGCCTGGCGCGGCGAAGCGACGGCCCGCCCTCCGGCGTGAACCCCCGGCATTCGATTCTCGTCCTGCCCTTCGACAATCTGCGGAACGATCCGGCGGTCGACTGGATGCGGGACGGTAGCGTCAGCATGCTGGGACTCAACCTGTCCCAGTGGAACGACCTCACGGTGGTGGACCAGGGGCGGCTCCACGACCTTCTGGGACAGCACGAGCTGGAGCCGGCCCAGGACATCGGCCTCGACATGGCGCGGCGGCTGGCGCGCGACGCCGGCGTCTGGACCGTGGTGCTGGGGGACTTCGCCCGGGCGGGCGACTCGCTGCACCTGGCCGCCCGGGTCTACGACGTCGCCAGCGGCACCCGGGTGAGCATCGCGCGGGTGGACGACCGGGCCGGCGAGGATGCCCGGTCGCTCTTCGACCAGCTCGCGGCCAAGCTGCTCGACCTCTCCGGCGCGCCGACCGACCTGCCCCTCGGGCTCGCCCGGTCCACCAGCCAGTCGCTCGAGGCCTACCGCGCCTATCTCACCGGGGTAGACCAGCTCAACCGCTGGGACTTGGCGGGGGCGGAACGGGACCTGAGCCGCGCGCTGGTGATCGACTCCAGCTTCGGCCTCGCCTATTACAAGCTCGCCCTCACCCGCGGCTGGCTGGCCGGCATCGACGACTCCGTGGCCGACCGGGCGATCGTCCGGGCCACCGCGCTGTCGGGCAATCTTCCCGAGCACGACCGCACCGTCATCAACGCCTACCGCGCGTTCATCGGAGGAGAGTTCGCCGAGGCCCGCGATCTCTACCAGCGTCTGCTGACCCGCGACGCCGGAGACGCGGACGCGTGGTATGGGCTGGGGGAGACCTGGTTCCACGACACCGCGGGGCCCGACGAGGCGCCGGCCTTCACCCAGGCGATCCGCGCCTTCCGGCGGACCCTCGACCTCGATCCCGACTACGCGCTGGCCTACGACCACGTTCAGTCGATGCTCGGCAAGGCCGCCCAGACCAAGCCCGACTATGCCCTGGTGGCGAGCGACTCGTTCGCCCTCGCCACCGGGCCGGGCGGCAGGCCGCTGGTGGACAGCCTCGCCCTGCAGGCGGCGATCCGGCGGGCTCGGGCGGCGGGGCTCACCACCGCCCGCAACTGGGTGGCGACCCAGCCCAGCACCCTGCGCGCGCACGGCGCCATGGTGGACGCCTA
>JACCRH010000197.1 GCA_013813675.1 Gemmatimonadales bacterium | reverse complement strand
GCCTACGAGGCGCTTCTCCCCCAGCGGCTCGACCTCCTGGTGCTCGGCCTGGGGGACGACGGGCATACGGCATCGCTCTTCCCCGAGGCCGCGCCCCTCGCCGAAACCCGGCGCCGAGTCCTGGCCGTCCGGGCGCCGAGGCCGCCGGTCGACCGCCTGACCATCACCCCACCGGTAATCCGGGTGGCGCGGCGGACGATCGGACTCGTGGCGGGGGCGAACAAGGCCGCTGCGCTGTCCCGCGTCATCGACGGCCCATACGCTCCGGTGCGGACTCCGGGTCAGTTGGCGCGCAGCGGGCTCTGGATCGCGGACCGCGCCGCGGCCGCGCGGCTCGAGGTCCGCCGATGATCCACCGGGTTCTCGCGGGAGACATCGGCGGGACCCACACCCGGCTCGCGATCGTAGAGGTGAGCGGCCCGGCCGAGGCGCGGATCGTCCACGAGGCGCGCTATCCCAGCTCGGCCGCGCCCGGCCTGGCCCCCCACGTCATCCGGTACCTCGCGGAAGCCGCGGTGCGTCCCGAGGTCGCCTGTTTCGGCATCGCTTGTCCGGTCGTCCAGGACGACTGCGACGCCCCCAACCTTCCGTGGAAGGTCAACGCGCGCGTCCTCGCCCGCGAGATCGGCATTTCGCGGACCACGATCATCAACGACTTCCGCGCGGTTGGGCACGGGTTACACAGCCTGTCGGACGAGGAAGTAGAGGTCCTCCAGCAGGGCGCCCCCGTCCTCCACGGTCCGATTGCGCTCATCGGCGCCGGCACCGGTCTCGGCCAGGGCTACCTTCTGTGGAACGGCTCCGGGTATGTCGTGCATCCCTCCGAGGGGGGCCATGCCGACTTCGCGGCCACCGATGCGCTCCAGCGCGATCTGCTCGCGTTCCTGGCCAAGGAGTTCGGCCGGGTATCGTCGGAGCGGGTCCTGTCGGGCGCCGGAATCGCCAACATATACCGGTTCCTGCGATCCGCTGGTGAGGCGGAGGAGCAGGCGGCCGTTCGCGATGAGATGGCCGGAACCGATCCGGCTCAGGTGATCACCCGGCACGGGCTCGCCGGCACCGATCCGCTCTCGGTCAAGGCACTGGAGGTCTTTGCCCGGATTTACGGCACCGCGGCGGGCAACCTGGCGCTCACCGTCATTGCGTCGGGCGGCGTGTACCTTGCGGGCGGCATCGCGCCGAAAATCGTCAGCTGGCTCGGGTCCGGGTCATTTATGGAAGCGTTTCGCGCCAAGGGCCGCCTCTCGAGCGTGGTCGCCCGGATGCCGGTCCGCGTCATCCTCACCGATGACGTCGCACTCTACGGCGCCGGGGCGGTCGCGGCCCGCGGGTTGATGGACTAGGCGGCATCGCCTTGTATACCCATACACGTGTTCTCCACGGCACGGCACCATGTCCGTGTGATCTCAGTTTCGAGGATCTAAATGGCTGACACCGCCGCCCCCGCCGTCCAGTCGCTGGAACAGCTCTGCATCGATACCGTCCGCACCCTGTCCATGGACGCGGTGCAGCAGGCGGACTCCGGGCATCCCGGCACACCCATGGCGCTGGCGCCGCTCGCCTATGTGTTGTTCACCCGGCATCTCCGGCACAACCCGGCCAACCCGTTGTGGATGGATCGCGACCGCTTCGTGCTCTCGGCGGGTCACGCCTCGATGCTGCTCTACAGCGTGCTCCACCTCTCCGGCTATGACCTCTCGCTCGACGACCTCAAGCAGTTCCGCCAGTGGGACAGCCGGACGCCGGGACATCCCGAGCACGGCATCACTCCCGGCATCGAGACCACCACCGGACCGCTGGGCCAGGGGGTGGGCAACGCCGTCGGGTTCGCGGTCGCCGAGGCGCACCTCTCGGCGGTCTTCAACGGCGGCGGCCATCGGCCGGTGGACCACCACACCTACTTCATCGCCAGCGACGGCGACATGATGGAGGGTGTGTCCCACGAGGCGGCATCGTTCGCCGGTCATCTGCGGCTCGGCAAGCTTATCGGCTTCTACGACGACAACCACATCACCATCGAGGGCGACACCGGCCTGGCCTTCGACGAGGACGTGGGCGCCCGATACGAGGCGTACGGTTGGCACGTACAGCATGTAGCGGACGGAAACGACCTCGATGCGCTCGACAGCGCCATCCGCACGGCCAAGGCAACCACCGAACGTCCGTCACTGGTCGTCGTTCGGACCCATATCGCGTTCGGGAGCCCCAACAAGGTCGATACCGCGGGCGCCCACGGCTCCCCGCTCGGCGAGGACGAGATCCGACTCACCAAGCAGGCGCTCGGCTGGCCCTCGCTCGAGCCCTTCTTCGTGCCTGACGATGCGCTCGCCGAGTGGCGGAAGAGCCGCGACCGCGGCGCGTCACTGGAGGCGGAATGGCGACGGCGCTACGAGGCGTTCGAGGCCGCCCAGCCAGATCGCGCGAAGGAGCTCGGTCGGCGGCATCGGGGCGAGCTCCCGGCCGGATGGGACGCGGACATTCCGAGCTTCCCTCCCGGCAAGCGGGTCGCGACCCGGAACGCCTCGGAAAAGGTGCTCAACGCCATCGCCCCGCGGGTGCCCGAGCTCATGGGTGGTGCCGCCGATCTCGCGCCATCCACCAAGACGTTGCTGAAGGACATGGGCGATTTTTCGGCCGGCAGTTACGCCGGCCGCAACATGCACTTCGGTATCCGCGAGCACGCGATGGGCTCGGTCATGAACGGAATGGCGCTGCACGGCGGGATACTCCCCTACGGCGCCACCTTCCTCATCTTTTCCGACTACATGCGGCCGCCGATCCGTCTCGCCTCCCTCATGGAACGGCAAGTCATCTACGTATTCACCCACGATTCGATCGGGCTGGGCGAGGACGGCCCGACCCATCAGCCGGTCGAAATGCTCGCGCTCCTGCGCGCCATTCCCCACCTGACGGTGCTCCGTCCGGCCGACGCGAACGAGACCGCCGAAGCGTGGCGCGTGGCGATCGGCCACCGGCACGGGCCGGTGGCGATCGCCCTGAGCCGGCAGGATCTCGCAATTGCCGACCGCTCGAAGCTCGGCGCCGCG
>JACCRH010000169.1 GCA_013813675.1 Gemmatimonadales bacterium | reverse complement strand
GCTAGTGCATCCCGCTTCCACCGGACATCTGCTTCACCAGCTCGCCGATCACGCTCTTGGCGTCCCCGAACAGCATCCAGGTCTTGTCTGAAAAGTACAGTTCGTTGTCGATCCCGGCGAACCCCGGGTTCTTGCTCCGTTTGATGGCGAAGACGGTCCGGGCCCGGTCGGCGTCGATGATCGGCATCCCGTAGATGGGGCTTCCCTTGTCTGAGCGCGCGGCGGGGTTGACGACGTCATTCGCGCCGACCACGAGCGCCACGTCCACCTGGGGCATGTCCGGATTGATGTCGTCCATTTCGACCAGGTCGGTGTAGGGTATGTTGGCCTCCGCCAACAGGACATTCATGTGCCCGGGCATCCGACCGGCCACCGGGTGGATGGCGAACTTCACCGCGATCCCCCGTTTCCGCAGCTGGTCGTAGAGCTCCCGGACCTTGTGCTGTGCCTGGGCCACGGCCATGCCGTAGCCGGGCACGATCACGACCAGGTTGGCCTGCTCCAGCACCTGCCCTGCGCCCTCGATGGACTCCGCCTTGTAGACCCGGTCGTCGCCGCCGGCCTTGGCCTGCTGCACTTGGCCGAAGGCGCCGAAGAGCACGTTGGTGAACGAGCGGTTCATCGCTTTGCACATGATGACGGCGAGGATGAGTCCGCTGGAGCCGTCCAGCGCGCCCGCGGTGATCAGCAGCTTGTTGTCGAGCACGAACCCCATCGCCACCGCGGCGAGCCCGGCGTAAGCGTTGAGGATGGCGATCACCGTCGGCATGTCGGCCCCGCCGATCGGAATGATCAGCAGCACGCCGAAGGTGAGCGCGAGCGCGATGATGGCGCCGAAGGCCACCGGCGCCCACACCGCGGTCGGCTGGAGCACCACGCCCACGCCGAGCGCGGCCGCGAGCAGCAGCAGGCCGACGTTGGTGAGGTTCTGCAACGGATAGGTCACCGGCCGCTGGGGAATCCACTTCACCTCCTGCAGCTTCCCCGCGGCCATGAGGCTGCCGGTGAAGGTGAGATAACCGAGCAGCACCTCGGCGATGATGGCCGTCGTCCGGAAGGCGGTGAGCTGCTCCGAGCCCTCGCCGAACCAGAGGTAGAACTTGGCGGTCCCCACCAGCCCGGCCGCCAGACCGCCGAAGGCGTGGGAGAGCGCGGTCCGCTGGGGCACCGCTGTGAGCGGCACCCGCGAGAGCGGGACGCCCACCGCGAACCCGGCGACCACCGCGATCACGATCCAGAGATGGTGCACCACCTCGGGCTCCGCCCAGGTAGCGACCACCGCGAGCAGCATGCCGACCACGCCGGCGTAGACTCCGCGCCGGGCCGTGGCCGGGGTGTTCATCCAGTGCAGCGCGAAGACGAACAGACCGGTGGCGACCAGGTAGGCCAGTTGGACGAAGCCAGCGGTCATGGACGTGCTCCATCGGGCGGCTTCTTCTCACTCTTGAACATCTTCAGCATCCGCTCGGTGATCAGGAATCCGCTCACGATGTTGGTCATCGAGGCGAACACCGCGATCACGCCGAGGATCCGGATCCCGAGCGGGTAGTCGGGGCCGGCGACCAGAATGGCTCCGACGACCGCGATCGCCGAGATGGCGTTGGTGAGCGACATCAGCGGCGTGTGCAGCAGCCGGGAGACCCGGCGGATCACCCCCAGCCCGATGAAGGTGGCCAGCACGAACACATAAATCTGCGACCACAGATCCGCGGTCTGAGCCGCGGCGGGGACGGCGATCTCGAAAAGAGTCATGCGGCACCTTTCTGAAGAGCGTCTCGGGTGCGCGCGTGCTTCACCTCGCCGTCGTGGGTGATCAGCGCGCCCTGCTGGATGTCATCGGAGAAGTCGAGCTGGAAGCGCTTTTCCTTGGTAAAGGCCTGTACGAACGCGGTAAGGTTTCGGGAAAAGAGCAGGCTCGCGTGGAACGGCATCGAAGCCGGCAGATTGAGCGGCGCCAGGACGGTGACACCGCCGACCCGCACCGTCTCGCCGGGCCGGGAGAGCTCGCAGTTTCCTCCGCCGTCCGCGGCGAGGTCCACGATCACCGCCCCGGCCTTCATGCTCCGGACCATGTCGGCGGTGACCAGCCGGGGCGCGAAGATGCCGCCGATGAGCGCCGTCGTGATCACGACGTCCGATTGAGCCACCTGGGCGGCGAGCAGCTCCCGCTGCCTCGCCTGGTCGGCTTCGGACAGCTCCTTGGCGTAGCCGCCGCCGGCCGACGCGGCTTCACCGAGCTCGATCCCGACGTATTTCCCTCCGACGCTCTCGATCTGCTCCTTCACCTCGGGCCGCACGTCGGTGGCCACCACATTGGCGCCGAGCCGCTTGGCGGTGGCGATCGCCTGGAGGCCGGCCACGGCCGCCCCGATCACGAAGACCTTGGCCGGCGGCACCATCCCCGCCGCGGTCATCAGCATCGGGAAGTATTTGTTGAGCTCACCCGCGGCGAGCAGAGCGCCCTTGTACCCGGCGATGTTCGCCATGGACGACAGGGTGTCCATGGACTGGGCCCGGGTGGTGCGCGGAATGGCGTCGGTGGAGAAGGCGGTGATGCCCCGCGAGGCAAGGGCGCGCACCGCATCGGGATTCCTGAGCGGCATCAGCGAGCCCAGGTACATCGCGCCGGGCCGCATCCAGCCGATTTCGTCCCTGGCACTGCCTCCCACGATCGGCGGCCCGACCTTGAGCGTCATGTCCGACGAGCCCAGCAAGGCCGCGGCATCGGACTCGACCGTTGCGCCGGCGTCGCGATACGCCGCGTCCGGATAGCCGGCGGCTTCTCCCCCTCCGGCCTCGATGGCGATCTCGTACCCGGCCTGAAGCAGCTTCTTGGCCGATTCGGGCACCAGCGCGATTCGCCGCTCGCCCGGGGCGGTTTCCTTGGGTACAGCGATGCGCATCGGAGCTCCGCTTCAGGATGGGATCGTGCAAACTTATCCGCGAAGGCCTGTCGAGCCAGGGTGCGTGGACGTTGCCGTCAGAGCCCGATCTTCGGCAGCTTGATCTCCGGTGCCAGGCCGCCGGTGAGCCGCTTGAGCTCCGCCTGGAGTTGCTGCTCCACTTCCACCAGCCGCTGCTGTTCCACCGCGACCCGTTGTTCCGCCTGGGTTCGCACCTGGGAGACCTGTCGCCTCACCGGCGCGACCTTATCAGCCACCACGCTGTCCACCTTGGCCCGCACCATCTTCTCCGCCTTGGCCACTTCCTCACCGATGACCGCCTCCAGCCGCTGCGCGATGGCGCGGTCGAGGTTGCTCGACACCGAGAGTCGGGGCGCGCGGAGCGACCCGCTCACCCGGGCGTCCACCAACAGCTGCTTGAGCCCGGAGACCACCCGCCAGACGATCTGCTCCAGGTCATTGAGCCGCTTCCGGGTGCTGTCGAGTGCCCAGGCGACCTGGTCGGAGCCGATCGACCAGCGGCCGGACACTTGCTCATTCCGCAGGGCGAAGTCGAGATCCGCGGCACCGGTGCCCGGCCGAAGCTGAAACAACAGCCCGGGAATGGTGAAGCTTGGAAGGGCAACGCCTCTGAGCCGGGCGGACGCCGAGTCCCGCACCCTACCGGGGCGCACGTGGTCGATCACCGCCCGCACGTCGATCGACGCGATCGCGCTGCCTTCGGCCGTGCGGCTGGTGCGTACCAGGGTAGGCTTGCCGTAGAGCGAAGGATCCGAGGTGAGCCCCTGTACCACCGCCTCGTAGGCGCCGCGAAGAGGGTTGTCGCCGCCGATGGCCAGGTCCAATTGCGCGAGCTGAACCAGGAACTTCGGCCATTCCCGCTCCTTGGGAAACCGGACGCTGGTGCCCGATGCCCGGAGCCGTTGTGGACCCGGATCCTTCGTGGGCAACAGTCCGGCCGGCATGTAGTGCCGCGCCAGCTCCGTATAGTAGAGCGCCTGTTGAAAGCGGTCGATGCTCACCTTGCCGAAGAAGGCCTCGCCGATCTCCGGGGCCGAGAACGAGGGAAGCTGGAGCAGCGACCTGGCGAAGGCGTAGTCCTTCTTCCGCGCAGCGTCCAGCGTCTCGAGACCCGAGGTCAGCGCGCCCACACCGCCCTTCGCCTGGCGCTCCAGCGTGGCGACCCGCTGCTTGGCCTCCTCCAGCCGCTTGAGCGTGGCGCGCACGTCCTCGATCGCCCGCCGGGTCCCGTCGAGACCCAGCGTCCGTGGGTTGGTGGCGCGGAGCCGCTCCACCAGCGTGCGGGCGCTATCGGCCGTCCCCCTGACGTCGAGCTGCTGGAAGGACTGGTCGAGTCCCCGGCGCGCCGAATCCGCCCGAGCCGCCAGCGCCTGCGCCGACCGCACCGTGGTGAGCTGATCCGGATTCAACACCAACTGCTTGATGGTATCGATCGGCGTGAGCTGGAGGATCGGCACGTCGAATTGCTGCGACCACTGGCGGACCGAGCGGAGGGCCTGGGGGGCGAAGCCCTCGCCCTCGACCGGCCGCGCCGGCGTCTTCCGCTCGGTGCCGAAGCGCATCCCGCTCAGCCGGAAGCTCTCCACCACGAACTTCTTCTCAGCCAGGGCGACGGGATTCAGCTTCACCCGGATCTCCGCTGCCTCCACCAGGTTCCGGTCGAGGTCGAAGGGATCGGCGATCTGGAGCGCGCCCAGGTCGACCGAGGCCTCGCCGGCCTTGATGTCGAGCGTGCCGACGTCCACCTGGGTGCCGAGCAGCTCGGTGCCCACTTCCTCGGTCGTGTCCTTCGCCACCGGCTCGGCGAACAGCCAGAGCAGGACCCCGAGGAGCAGGAGGAGCAGGGCCAGCGGACCGATCGCCTTCCAGCGGAAGACCTTTACGGCCATGGCTCACTCCGGCCGGAAGAGGCGGTACACGTTGTACACCTTGGACGCGGTGAGCGCCTTGTAGAGTCGCGACTGCTGCACCCGGGCGCCGAGGGTGGCGCGGTAGCGGGCCACGCCCCAGCGCGCGGCGAAAAATATCGGCACCGCCAGCACCAGCCAGCCGACGACGCTGCCCAGCACCACGCTGTTGTTGAAATTGGTATAGGGAATCAGCGGTGTGTTGTACCACCCGGTCCAGAGCTGGCGGAGTGACGGGGCCTCGAGCAGTTGGAGGCCAATCGCGTGGGATAGCGGGTCGAGCAGGAATCCCACCGGCACGAACAGCGCCCATCCCAGCATCCCACCCCCGAACGACACGTTGAGCAGCAGGATCAGCGCGACCACGATGAGGTTGTGAACGTTCAGCAGCGGGGTGAGCCCCAGCGCCGCTCCCAGCGCCATCCCCGCCGCGACCTGTCCCGGCGTGCCGTCCGAGTGGAGGGTCGTGATGATCGACTGGATCAGCTTGAGGAGGGCGAACATGTGCGGGAATGTATGCGAGCCGGGGGACGGGCGGAACGGCGGACGGCCGAGGAAGGAACGGCGGACAGGTTGAAGGAAGAATGAAAGGC
>JACCRH010000115.1 GCA_013813675.1 Gemmatimonadales bacterium | reverse complement strand
TGGATCCCAACTTCAGAAAACCGGAAACCAGCGCCTCCAAGAAGCGCGCCTGGCTCATGGACCAGTACAAACACCCACACGAATCCACCCACACGATACGGGAGGCCCACGGCTGGGTGGACCAGGCAGGCCTGAAATTCGTCAAGAGCTTCCCTAAGACGAATGGGGAATCGTTTTCGCCGTCGGAACGGCTCTTTGCCCCGGAGGCACCCGGCAGCCAGGTCCAGCAGGCGTTGGCGGAAAGCGCGATGGTCCTGACCGGCAGCCAGGAAGGGGGATTCTTCATCGTGATCGCCCAAAACCCCTAGACTGCTACCGGATCTGGTACGCGAGCTTCACGAAGAAGCCGTCATTCCTCCGCTGGAGACGGGACCAGTTGAAGTCTCCATCGGTCTCCAGCGAGCTGCCATACCCCAGGAAGGCGGCGGTTCCCGGGCTGGGCTCGAATGACAGGAGGAGGTCGAGCCGGAGACCATTGAATGCCGTGCCCGGCCGAGCCATGCCCCCGACGAATACGGCGTCGCCGCCGGGCGCCAGCAGCGCGGCGGTGCGGTCCGAGCGATACTCGCCGATCACCCTGAAGAAGAGCTCGCGCTTGGGCTGATACTCTACCTTGAGGCGGGGGATGGTGGAGCGGGCAAACTCGCTGCCATCGAGCCGGTCCAGCCGGAACAGGGTTCCGGTGAGCGCCATCCGCACGGTGGACGTGGGCCGCAGGTCCACCGAGCCCGTGAGCTGCCACCCGCGCCCCGTCGAGCCTTCCTCGAAGATCGCCAGCCGCCCCCGCCCGTAGGTGAGGCTGGCGCCGAGCCGGCGCCAGGTCGGCGTGGTCACTCGGGTTTCCAGCGTGAATCCGGAAAAGTCGTCGGCCGGGAGGTAGACCGGACCGCTGGCACTTCCGACCGTGTAGTCCGCGAAGGAGCTGTCCTGAAAGTTCACGAAGCCGTGCTCCAGATGGCCGTTCAGTTCCCATCCATTCCGAAGCTGGAAAGTCGCATCCAGTTGTTCGTCGCCCTCCAGCCCCTGGTTGAAGCCGAACTTGTCATAGACCCAGAAGCGCTCCGGACCGAGGAAGATCGTGAGGTTCTCCAGCAGCGCGCCCCGGGCGCCGTAGAGGGTGAAGCGATTGAAGGCGTGTCCGTAGACTACGCCGCTCCGGAGCCGGTTCACGAATCCGGCCTGAGCATCGAAGCCGTCGCCCAGCCCCTGGAGCAGATAGTTGAAGCCCCACGAGCGGCCGGTACGGTCGTACTCCGCCTGCCAGATGGGAGCGGTGCGGCTCCCCGCGGCGTCCCTGGTGAAGGAGGCGCCGTACTGGAACTGGGTGTAGTAGAGTCCCCAGACGTAGCGGAAGTCGCCGGCCAGGACCCGGTTGTGCGCGCCGGTCTGGTCCCGGTTGGTGAAGGTGACTCCGGCGATCGAGTTGCGCCCGAAGTCGCGGCGCAGGCGGGTGACGTTGAACCAGGCGTCGCCGGTCCCGGGCTCGTCCACCGCGGTCAGGTGAGCGACGCCGAGTTGGCCCAGCTTGCCGGTGAACTTGGCGCCGGCCTTAGGGTTCACGATGCGCCGGGTGTACACCAGCATCTGGGGCGACCCGAACAGCTCGATCCCCTCGAGAAAGAAGGGGCGCTTCTCGGGAAAGAAGAGGGCGAAGCGCTCATTCACCGTGACCTGTCCCTCGTCGCTCTCCACCTGGCTGAAATCGGGGTTGACGGTCGCGTCGAGCGCGTAGCTGGTGAAGCCGAAGTGGAGATTGAGCCCCATGTCGGGGTTCACGTCCTCCCGGGTGAATCTTCCACTCGCCACGTCCCGGCTGCCGTCGGCGGTCGCGGTGACGAACGGCTGGGCCCCGACCACCACCCCCCGCTTCAGGTCGTGCAGCCCGCCGATCGCTCCCGCCTGGCCCAGGAAGCTGGCATTGGCCCGGCGGACGTCGGTCCAGGTATCGGTGTAGCCGGTGCGCTGCACCACCCGGGTGACATTGAACCCCCAGACGCCCGGTCCTCCCGCGGGGTACCGCAGGCTCTTGAACGGAATGCGGATCTCGATCTCGTAACCCCGGTCGGTGATCCGCCCCTTGGACTGCCAGATGAAGTCGGGGTTCAGGTCGGTGCTGCCGGGGATGAGGCTGCTTACCTGCCCGGCGCCTTCACTCCGCACTCCGTCGCTCTGGGCGCCGAGCGGGTTCACCCCGAAGGAGAAAGCGCGGCGCCGGTCGTGGAAGGTGTCGAGGTCGATGACGACGTGGTCGTCGTTGTCAATGTTGTCGCGGTCGGCGACGGTGGCGCGGATCGCACCGGGATTCCGGTCCCGCGCCACGACGCCGAAATAGATCGCGTCCGGCGCGTACCAGGCGAGCACCTCGGTCTCCTCTTCGGCGGGCCGACCGTCCACCGGCTGGTACTGCCAGAAGCCGGTGAGCCGGGTGGCCTGGGTCCACACCGGCTCGTCGAGCCTCCCGTCGATCACGACCGGGGCCTCGAGCCGGGGGATATCGGCGGTGGGCGAACCCTTGCCCACGACGACGCCCTGGAGAAGCAGGAGAGTCACCAGCATGGCTGATCGAACTTGAAGTGGATCCGACCGGGGAGGCCGGCAGGGGAAGATAGTCTCAGGCAACTACGAATAGGCGGCCGACACGGTTTCTCGAACACCCGTCAGGATCACCGGCAGACCTCGGCAGACGCAGAGGAACACGGCCAGCCAGGCGATGACCTGCACTCCAGACAGCATCGGAGCCAGGGCGGCCCCGAGGAGCGCACCAGGCGGCGCCGCGGAAAGCGCCTGCACCAGCGCCAACCCGCAGAACGCCGTGACCTTGGTGACGGAGTACCCGGTCCGCATCCAGGACGACCCGACCAGAAAGCGGGCGAGCGGGCCGCGCTGCTGCTCCAGCGGCGCGGTGCCCTGGGCGACCCCGATGCTGCGGAGCGCGTCGGTCAGGGTGGTGCGCGCCAGCACCACCAACGGGATCGCGGCCGGGATCAGACCAAGGTCGGCAAAACACACCCAGAGGACCAGCTCGTAGGTCCGGTCGGCGGCGATGTCGAGCACGCTGCCGAAGAGGCTGGTCTGACCGGTTCTGCGGGCCACCATCCCGTCCACCGTGTCGAGCATGAGGCCCACGAAGAGCAGCACCACGCCGGCGAGCTGGACCGGGGGTGGCCCCAGGTACAAGATCAGGACGCAGAGCAGCAGGAGCGGGAATCGTGAGAGCGTGATCCAGTTGGCCAGCATGAGCGCCTCCAGGCGTTTGGGCCATGGTGGCGAGATCGCGTCCTCTGGGCGTGACCCGCATGTCCGGCCCTCCGGCGGCGGCGCGTCCAAGTGAAGGAACCGCAATCATGAACGCGCTGGTCCTCAGCGGCGGCAACATCAAGGGTGCCTACCAGGCCGGCACCGTCTCCACTCTCCTCCAGGCGGGTTACGTCCCGGAGATCGCCACCGGCATCTCGGTCGGGGCGCTCAACGCCGGCTACCTGGCCGGCCTCGCGCCCGCGGGCTCGAGCGTCGACTGGCCCGCGGTGGGACGGAAGCTGGAGATGTTCTGGCGCGAGCACGTGACCAGCCCCAAGAGCTTCGTCGAGAAGCGCGGCATCCCCAGCGTGCTCTGGAACTTGATCCGCAAGAAGTGGAAAGGGCTGCTGGACACCGAGCCGCTGGTGGAGGTGGTGCGGCGGGAGCTCGCCGCGGCCGACCCGCGGAAGAGTGTGATCCGTCTCCGGGTCGGCGCGGTGAACATCCTTTCGGGCGACCTGGTCTACCAGGACAACACCGAGCCCAGGCTGATCGACTACATCCTGGCCAGCACCGCCGAACCGGTCTCCATGCCGCTGCAGGTGATCGATGGCCAGCCCTACTACGACGGCGGCCTGCGCGACATCGCCCCGCTCAAGCAGGCGATCGACCTCGGCGCCACCCGGGTGGTCTGCGCCCTCTGCCAGACCGTGGGGGTGGCGCCGGTGGAACCGCACTTCAATCGGGGCGACGCCTTCCATCTCGTGTCCCGGGTCGGGGCCATCACCAGCAACGAGATCGTGCGCAACGACCTCGAGACCTTCCTGGAGATCAACCGCCAGCTCCTGATCGACCAGAGCCAGCCGATGCTCGACGACAAGCGCTACATCCCCATTCTCGTGGTCCGGCCGGCCCAGCCGATCCCGTTCGACGTGGAGAACTTCAGCTCCGCCGATATCGTACGGATGATCGACCAGGGCCGGGGCGACACCATCCGGGAGGTGAAAGCGGCCCAGGCCGACCCCATGCATCAGGGCCACGCGATCGCCCGTGATCTGCGGGTCTGACCCGCACGCGGCTTGCCGGTCTCGAGCACCTGGAATACAATGGCCGAATCCGGTGCTCGGCTTCTCCGATCATCGACGGTTCATGATGCCACTCTGGTACGCGACACTGGTGCCCGGCCTCGTCGGCCTCAGCGCCTGGGCGTACGAGTGGCGACGTGTCATCCAAGCGCCAATCAGAGACCACCTACGCGTCCGACGCCAGTTTCCCCGGAATCAGCGCCTCGCATTGCACCGTGCGGGGCCCGCTGCGATCGCAGACCGCGTACTTCATGAACCCCCGGTCGGTGTTGCCGGCCCACCCCCGGTAGTCCTCGTCTTCCGGGTACATCGATACCCCGGCGTGCTCCCCCCGAGCGTTCAACACGTAAAACGTGAGACTGAAGTTGGGATCGCCGTTGGCCCGGCGCAGCCGGCGCTCGACGGTGTTGGACCGGACCCGCTTGAGCGCGTCGAGTCCCGCGTCCTTGGGATGCATGCCCCGCCGCAGATTCTCCACGATGAGATAGGACGACAGGTTGTACAGGTTGGCCTCTCCTCGCCCGGTCGACCCCGCGGCGCCCACCGCGCCGTCCACGTAGAGGCCCGCGCCGAGGATCGGGGAGTCGCCCACCCGGCCGGGAATCTTCCAGGCGAGTCCGCTGGTGGTGGTGACCCCGCAGATCTCTCCCTTGGCGTTGATGCCGTCGCAGTTGATGGTCCCGTGCACCACCCGCGAGTTGAGCAGCCCATCGCGATACAAGGAGTCGAGCACCCGGCGGTCGGCCGCCGCCTGGCGATCGGGGTCGAGGTAGTGCTTGGGGTCGGACCGGCGCTTCCACTCCAGCCACGCCTTGCGGGAGTGCTCGGTGTTGAGGTCGTCCTCGATCGTGATCCCGAAGCCCCGGGCGAACGCCTGCGCTCCGGCGCCGGCGATCAGATGGTGGTCGGTCTGATCCATGACGACCTTGGCCACCTTGGACGGCATCCGCACACCCTCCAGGCCGGCGACGCCGCCCGCCCGCCGCTTGGGTCCGTGCATGCAGCAGGAGTCGAGCTGGACCACGCCCTCCGCGTTGGGAAGGCCGCCGTAGCCGACCGAGTCTTCCTCCGGGTCGAGCTCGAGGATGTTGACCCCGGAGATCAGGGCGTCGAGCACGTCTTTCCCTTCGACCATCCGCCGGTACGCGGTCTCGACGCAGGTCACCTTCCCGCCGTTCTTGTACCAGTTGCCGTTCATCGAGGCGATGACCACCGGTTCGGCGGCGGACGATCGCCGGATCCAGGGGGCCTCGAGCGAGACCGGCAGCGGGCCGGCGCCGATCAGGCCGGCGGCGGCGCTCTGTTTCAGGAAGCGGCGGCGGGAGACGGACATGGCATTCCTCGTCGGAAGGTTCGGCGGACAAGATGCCTGGTCCCGGCGCTCCAGGCCAGCCGTTCCCGCGAAGGCCGCGTGACCGGCGCATTGCGCCCCCCGTGCGGCCGCCGTAAGGTTCAGCAGACCCCGCCGCCGGAGGAGTGCTTGAAGGGACGCATCTCCAAGACATTGGAAACCATCCTGCTCGACCCCAGCGCGCGCCGGCAGCTTCGCCAGCACCTCATCCACGGCCGCGATGGCTGGGTCCGGATGAACGGCAAGACTTACCGGGTGCAGATCGACGTCTCCAGAGTGAAGCCCCCCTTCGGCAGGAGTCTCCTGGAAGCCGGATGAGCTTCGCCTTTCCGGCCCTCCTCGTCTTCCTGCTGGTCCTTCCAGGCATCATCCTCCGTTACAGCTACGCCCGCGGTCCGTCGGGGTGGGCCAGCCCCACTTCGCTGCGCCGCGTGTCCGAAGAGCTGGCCTACGGCGTGACGTTCGCGATGGTGCTGCACGTCGTGTGGCTCGAGGCGGTCCGGCGGCTCGGCTTCGACCCCGACGTGGAGTCGATGTTCCTGCTGCTGGTGGGAAACTTCGGCGACGGGAGCCGGCAGCTCGACCGGGTGCTCTCGTCGGTGGCGGGACACTATCCTGGCGTGGCAGGCTACCTGGTCTCGCTCTACGCGGCGGCAGCCGTGACCGGAAACCTGGGACACCGGGCCGTCCGTCGGCTCAAGCTCGACCACCTCACCAAGACCTTCCGGTTCGACAACTACTGGTACTACATGCTCACCGGCGAAGTGCTCGACTTCAGGGAGAACGCCGGCGAAGGCCGCGCGGTGGATGGCGTCTACTTCTCCGCGGTGGTGGACCACCAGTCCGACAGCTACCTCTACCGCGGGATCGTGTATGACTTCACCTTCGACCGGGACGGTGCGCTCGACACCATCGTGCTGACCGACGCGCACCGCCGGAAGCTGGTGGACGACCGACACGAGGGCGAGCCGGTGCCGCCCGTGGGCCCCTCCGAGCCCGACGAGCGCTACTACGAGATCCGGGGCGACTTTCTCGTTCTGCGCTATGCCGAGATCCGGACGCTCAACCTCGATTACTTCGCCGTCACGCTCGAGGAGGGCCTGCCGGCCGGCGCCGAGGGGAGCCCGGCAGCGGCCTAGCGGCC
>JACCRH010000113.1 GCA_013813675.1 Gemmatimonadales bacterium | reverse complement strand
CTGCCTTTGTATTGGCCGATGTAGATCTCGCTGAAATCCTGGCCGCGCTGGCTCCCTTCACCACGCCCGCACGCTTCCAGGCCCTCTTATTCGGCATTGCCTCCAACCCTGACGGCCTGGAGTGGCTGAAGCGCAAGCATACGCGGTTGCGCTCGGCGCTCCCTCACCTCCAAGTCCACCGTCTTCATAGTGGTCCTTGACTCGGTAAATACCCGGGCTGGCAGAGTTCCAGCATGGAGTCAACGCGTCCTCAACGCTGGGCTCGAGTACGATCAACCCTCTCCCACCGGGCTACGTGCTCTTAGATACCAGGAAGGGCCGTTCCTTCGCGCATGGGCGACGCATCTGGAGTTCCGGTACGACCCGCCGTGACAACAAAGTATGTTCGGAAGCCTCTGCACAAGGAGGGACAAATGAGGCGGAGCCTCTCACTGGTCACACTTTGCGGCGCGGCGAGCATCGCGCTCACTCCAATGCTGCGGGGGCAAGCGACCGCACAGGTGCCAGCCAGCGAATATACGGTGCGGCGTGCGAGGGTCATCACGAAGCTGCCCAATGGAATACTGCTGGTACCGCCGAAGTTTGACGTCAAGGCAGAGGATCAGCACGGCTTTCATCAGAACCCAGACTTCTATTACCTCTCGGGCCTTGGCAATGCACTGCGGGCCGTTTTGCTGATAGACGGCCCCCGCCCGCAATCCCTCCTGTTTGTGACGCCTCTTTAGGCTCCCTGGGCGCGATGGGCACTACGCCCAACGCGGCTAACCCGAGGCTTATCAACCGGCGGCGCAAAGGAACAAGACCCCTCAACCACTCGCGTCTCATTCGGATCTGACCTGCGTCAATCCGTCACGGGTGAACAGGCCATACAGATCCCTGCCATGCCGCAGCTCGAGCGCCACTTCATCGCGATAATTGGTCGCAGCACTGTAGGCGATGTATAGCCGCTGAAGGTTGTACATAACGCTTGGCCCATGCATGCGGGCCGGAGTTACGGACACCAGGAGAACCCCAGGGCGGATCTCTGCAACGTCTTCAGCGATCCCTAATCGCATGACGTCCTTGATCGATTGACGAAGATCCAGGTTTCGTTCCAGGTCGGCACGAGGTCGAGGATCCGCAGTGGTCCTGATCGGAGGGGGTGCCTCCGCTTGCCGAGCCTCGGGGGCCAGTGTGCGGTCCGGGGGAAGGTTTGGCACCGAGGAGGGCGCCGGTTCGCCCACATAGCCAAGCGCTTCTGCCGTCGCTAGGCTTTCCTCCGTCTGGCGGTTGTCCAGCTTCTCGACTGCTGCCGGAGCTGGGGCATCGGTTGATCTGGGCCGTGGCGGACCACCAAGCGGGTACACGGCTTGGTCGTCCGAGAGCACGTTATCGGGCTTGCGACCCTTACTCTGAGGTGCCAGCGGCAAGTCGGGACTCAGCTTCCGCTCGATCTCCTGATTCGCCTGCTCCATCGGCACAAGACGTTCAGCCGGTGTTGGGTGGGTGGGGAGGGGCGGTGGTTCCTCGGGCGGGGGAGTCGCCACCATGCCCGTCTCGATCGAGCGATCTGTTTCAGCGTCAGCGAGCGTGGCAGGGGCCGATTGTGGGCGCGTGGCACGCGGCGCCGGGTTGGCGCTCGCTCCGGCCGGAGAACGGGCGCTGTCCGCAGGACTGTACAGGGTGCGTGGTGCGTCCTGGCGTGCCGCCGGTGGAGCCGGAGCCGATGATCTAGCCGGCGCGGGCGCGGGGGGCGCCCCGAGTGTGGTGGGGGGACCCGGCTCCGCCCCCTCCAGATCCGTGGTGCCGGCGACCAGAATGGGTCGCTGTTCGGTCGTCGCTCTCCATTTCGAGCCAGGGAGTAGCCAGATCCCCCCCGTCACGAGGGCCAGCCCGGCCCCTAGCGCTCCGATCAGGAGGGGCCGATGGATCATTGCCTTCCTGGGTTTGGCTGCCACCGACGCCAGTCGCTTCAGGGCCTCCTCTAGCTCCGACATCGTCTGGAAGCGACCAGCGGGAGCCGGAGTCAGCGCGATTTCAAGCACGGCGCGCGCGGCCTTGGGAACCGAGATGTCCACACCGCCCTGGTGCGGGGGCATACCGGTGAGGAGATGGTGGAGTACGGCCCCTAGGCTGAAAACATCGCTCCGCTCCTCCGGTGCGTGCCCGACGAGTCGCTCGGGACTCGCGTATCCGGCGCTCGGTCCTTCGGAGATCGGAAGCTCGCCCCCCCGCTGCCGGAAGGCCGGGTCAAGGGTGAAGCCGAAGAGCTTAACCTGAGACTGTTCGTGGGCCCCTGGCGTCAATAGGATGGTATGGGGGGAGAGGTTTCCGTGAACGAATCCTGCCCGGTGCGCCGCCTGAAGGCCCGCGGCGGCTTGGAGGGCAAGATCGAGGGCTTCCGGCAGCGCGAAGACATGGCCCGCGGTCAGAAGATTCGACAGAGGTTCGCCGACCGGCTGCTCGAGAACTACGTAGACCGACCCGTCCCCCATCTCGGCCACTTCATAGACCGAAACGACGTTGGGATGCTGGATTTGCGTCGCACGGGCAATCCGTTCCTGTCTGAAATGCTCGCCTCCAACGGCCTCCGAGCGCAGGACCACCAGCGCGACCTCAACTCCGTTCGGATATTTCGCCTGGTAGACAGGCCCTTCGGCGGTAGAGCTCAGTCGGTCGAGGACGCACAGGCCACGAGCGAGGATGCGGCCGCATATAGAATCGCCGGGACCACCTTGATCGGCCGGGGCGCTAGGGGATGTCGGAACGGCCGCGTCACCGACGGTGATATCGCGGTGTACCATAATTTTTCTAGGCCAGGGGCTGTTGGAACCGAGAGGATGGAAATCTATGGCGGCTAAAGCGAAGCGCAATCCACATCCACAATTGGGCGCACGATACGTTGACCACGCCCCCGCCTTCCACTGGCCTAGCCAGCGTCAGGGCAGCGGCGCAAACGAGTCAATGGGAACACCAACGCCGAGCTAGACCGGCTGAGGAGCTACTCGCCAAGGTGCGGGTCGGCACGACGATCAACCGGGGACATCAACCTCCAGATCGAGAACGACGGGCGGGACGCCCCGCAGTTCGTCTTCGACATCCGCCGTGTCCTGGAGGACTTGAGTATGGCCGACTTCGGGAGGACGGACCGCTGGGGGCAGACCTAGCGATCGCGGCCCCGCTCCGCCCTAGGGTCCCCGCAGACAAAAGCCCAGTCAGGCCACCATATCCCGTCCACACTTGACTCCCCAAAGGTCACCGTTGCTAAACTGGGGACATGCCCTCAACCAATCCTCAACCGACCGACCCTGCCCGCTGCCGCTTCAACACCCTGGCCCGCCATGAGGGACCCTTTCCTCACTACCACTACTGCAACCTTCCGTTTGAGCACGAGGGGGAACATCGCTGCATGCCCTGCGGGATGGAGTTCGGCCCGCCACCGGAGGGATAGGGGAACCTTGCTGAAGAAGGGAACGTACATGCCGGTCCCGACTTCTCACCGATTACAACCCCAGCCGCGCACTAATCAGGAGCAGCAGTGTGT
>JACCRH010000102.1 GCA_013813675.1 Gemmatimonadales bacterium | reverse complement strand
GGGCGCTCACACGCGGCTTCACGCTCAGGGATGCCAGCGCCTACAACGTGCAGTTCGTGGGCGGGCGGCCCCTGTTCATCGACACGCTGTCGTTCGAGCCCCGGGAAGAGGGCGCCCCATGGGCGGGTTACCGGCAATTCTGCGAGCACTTCCTCGTTCCGCTGGCGCTGATGAGCCGGGTGGACGTGCGGGTCGCGAGCCTGCTGCGATCCCATCTCGAGGGCATTCCGTTGGACCTTGGCAGCCGGTTACTGCCTCGCCTGACCTGGCTCCGGCCCGGGCTGCTCTTTCACGTACATCTCCACGCGCTGATGCAGCGGCGATACGCCGCCGGGGCGGCTGGCGAGGCGGTGGCCAGTGGATCGAGCAGGCGGGGAGTGAGTGCCGCCGCCGCGGCGGGCCTGGTGGGCAGTCTGCGCAGCTCCATCGAAGGGCTCGATTGGAAGCCAGCCGGAACCCAGTGGGCGGACTACACCGAGGACAACAACTACTCCACCAGTGCCGCGCGCTCCAAGCGCGAAAGCGTGGTGACTTTCCTCCAGGGGCTGGGGGCGCGTACCGCCTGGGACCTCGGCGCCAACACCGGCGAGTATAGCCGGGCGGCGCGCGAAGTGGTACCGCGGGTGATTGCCTTTGATCTCGACCCCGCCGCGGTGGAGCGCAATTATCGCCGGGTGAAGGCGGAGAACCAGGCCGGCATTCTGCCGCTGCTGCTGGATCTCACCAATCCCTCACCCGCGATCGGGTGGGCCCATCAGGAGCGTCTGTCCCTGGAGGAGAGGGGTCCCGCCGACGTGCTGTTGGCCCTGGCCGTGGTGCACCACCTGGCGATCGGCCACAATCTCCCGCTCGATCGGGTGGCGGGTTTCCTCGCGAGGCTGGGCCGAAACCTGATCGTGGAGTTCGTTCCCAAGAGCGACTCGCAGGTGCGGCGGCTGCTGCGTGACCGGCCCGACATCTTCCCCGACTACACCCGTGAAGGCTTCGAGTCGGCCTTCCGAAGCTGCTTCCGCATCGAGCGCGCGGCCCCGGTGGCCGATTCGGAGCGGACTCTGTACCTGATGACGGCCCTGCCCTGGCAGGCGGCGGCATGAGCAGTTGGGTCACCAGATCGTACCCGATTCTCTTCGCCAGCGTTCCGATCCTCTACTTCGCGGCGAACACCCAGGGCGAGTTCGAGTTTTCCTCGCTGCTCTGGATGCTGGGGGCCGCGGTGCTGGTGTGTGCGCTGGTCTACGGCCTCGCTCGCCTGGCCGGCGGCAGCCGTGGAGCTGGGGCCCTGCCTCCATTCGTGGCCTTGTTGGCGGTGGCCTGGTTCTTCGGCTATCCCAGGATCGCGGGGACCCTTCGGGGTGATGGGGAGGACCTGCGGCATGCGATTCTGATACCGGCCGGCCTGGCTCTCTGCACCCTCCTGTTGTGGTGGATCCGCCGGCGGGAGCAACTCCTCGAAAAGATCGCGCGGTTCTTTACCCTGACGGGTGCGCTACTGGTCTGCTGGTCCGCCTTTCAGATCGGGACGCTCTGGTTTCGGGGACGCGCGTATGTCGCCGGCAGCGAGCTGGCCGACGAGCTGGCCCGGCCGATTCGAGGGCCGGCGTCCGTCTCGGAGCCCCGTCGCGATGTCTATCTTCTCGTGCTCGACGAGTACGCCAATGCCGACGTCCTCCGCGAACAGTTCGGGTTCGACAACCGTCCCTTCGAGGACAGTCTCCGCGCGCTGGGTTTCCACGTGCCCCGGCTGGTGCAGAGCAACTACTTCCACACCATGCTCTCGCTGCCTTCACTGCTCAACGCCGCGCACGTCACCGGTCTGAAGCGCGAGCTGGGGCCGACGGGAACCCATCCCGCCTTGCCCAGTCATCTGGTGGAGCACAACCGGGTGGCCCCCTACCTCGAGGCGAGAGGGTACCGGTACGCCTTCTTCCCATCGCTCTGGTGGCATTCCACCAGCGGCAGTTCGCTGGCTGACGAGGAGTTCCGGGCCTGGACCGGGTTCGATCCCCTGCGAGCGCTGTCCGGCGGGGAGCTGGAGCGCACGGTGCTGGGGCTCAGCGTACTGCGCTACCTGGACCGGGATCACCGATGGGAGGCGGACCAAGTCCGGCGAACCTTCGAGGGCCTGGCCGCTCTGCCCGGCGGCGCCGAGCCGGTCTTCGCCTTTGCCCACGTCCTGAAGCCGCACGACCCCTACGTCTTCGACCGCGACTGCGCGATCCTGGGCCGGGAGAAGGACCTCAACGACGTAGCGCCGTACATCGAGCAGCTCCAGTGCCTCAACCGGATGTTGCTGAAGACGGTGGGCGACATTCTCCAGCGCTCCGATGTGCCGCCCATCATCATTCTGCAGGGAGACCACGGCACCAAGCTGCTCGGCGCCAACGGGTACTCGCATCCCGATGAGGTCTCGCCGGCCGCCGCCCGGGAGCGATTCGGCGCCTTTGGCGCCTACTTCTTGCCGGCCGGTGGAGCCGCGGCCTTCGGCGACACGGTCACCGTGGTGAACGTGCTCGGCAACGTTCTCCGCCACTATTTCGGGGCCGACCTCCCCCGGGCGGGCGACCAGCAGTATATCTCTCCTGCGGATGCTCCCTACCAGTTCCGCAGGGTAGACCCGGGTTGGCTGGCGGGTGACGACGTCGCGAGGCTGGAGCTTAGAGCCGCTCGCTGACGTGTCATTTCGATTCCTGGAGATTCGATGCCGTTCTCGTCCACCCCGGCCCGCCTCGCGGCCGGGCTGGTGTGGCTTGCCGCCTGTGGTCCGGCCAGGGCGCCGACCCCTGAGCCTCTCGCGTCCACCAGTGAGGTGCGAGCGATCGTTGCCGCCCTCGCCGCCGACTCGATGGAGGGCCGGAGGACCGGCACCCCCGGCGCCGCCCGCGCGGCGCGCTATCTGGCGGAGCGGATGCGGAGCTACGGTCTCGAGCCGGGGGGCGACAGCAGCTACTTCCAGCGGGTGCCCTATGAAGTGGTGCAGGGTGCCGAGGGCGAGACGCTCCGGCTGCCGGGCGCCGGGGTTACCGATTCGGCCGGCATCGAGCGGATCACCGACGTCAACCTGATCGGCCTGGTCCGCGGATCCGATTCGGCGATGCGGGACGAGGCCGTGGTGCTCGGCGCCCACTTCGATCACATGGGTATCGGAAAGCCGGTCGGGGGCGACTCGATCTACAACGGCGCCGACGACGACGCTTCCGGGGTCGCGACTGTGCTCGCCGCCGCCCAAGCGCTGGCCAAGGCGCCGCCCCGCCGGTCGGTGATTTTCCTCCTCACCAGCGGCGAGGAGTTCGGCGTGCTCGGCACCCAGTGGTATCTCGACCGTCCCACATTCGCGCTCGCCCGCACCATCGCCGACCTCCAGGTGGAAATGGTGGGCCGTCCCGATTCGCTGGCGGGCGGGTCCGGTAAGCTCTGGCTCACCGGCTTCAAGCGCTCGACCATGGGGCCGAGCTTTGCTACGGCCGGTCTGCCCATCGTGGCCGATCCCCGGCCGGACTTCAGGTTCTTCGAGCGCAGCGACAATATCGTCTTCGCCCTGCGAGGCATTCCCGCGCACACCCTCTCGTCCTTCAGTCTGCACGACGACTACCACCAGCCGTCGGACGAGGTGGACCGGATCGACTTCGCCCATCTGCAACAGGCGACCGACCTGGTGATCCGCGCCACTCGCCTGCTGGCCGATGGAACCGCGCCGACCTGGCGCCAGGGCGGACGTCCGTCGCCCACCGCGCCTTGAGATGACGGTTCGCGACCTGGGCTGGATCCTCAAGCACACCCTGTCGGGGTGGTGGAACGACAATGTCCCCCGGCTCGGGGCGTCGCTGGCGTATTACACCCTTTTCGCGCTCGCACCGATCCTGATCGTGGCGATCACCATCGCCGGCGCCTTCTTCGGGGCCGAGGCGGTGCAGCGGGAGGTCACCGGCCAGATCAGCGGGCTGGTGGGCGATCAGGGCGCGAAGGCGGTACAGGCGATGCTGCAGGGGGCCTCGCAGCGGTCGGGGAACGGCGTCGCGACCGCCATCGGACTGGTCACCTTCTTTTTCGGCGCCACCGGCGCCTTTCTCGAGCTGCAGACCGCGCTCAACGCCATCTGGCGGGTCAAGCCCAAGCCCGATGCCGGGATCAAGGATATGCTGCTGCAGCGCCTCCTCTCGTTCGGGCTGGTGGTAGGGGTGGGATTTCTACTCCTGGTCTCGCTCCTGGTAAGTGCCGCGCTGTCCGCACTCAACCGCTACATCGGCACCGCGGTGCCCGAGATCGCGGTGATCTGGCAAGCGGTGAACACCCTGGTGTCGCTCGGCGTGGTGACCCTGCTGTTCGCCATGGTGTACCAGTTCCTTCCCGACGTGGAGCTGCGCCTGAGCGATGTGTGGGTGGGATCGCTGGTGACGGCGGGCCTCTTCACCATGGGC
>JACCRH010000089.1 GCA_013813675.1 Gemmatimonadales bacterium | reverse complement strand
GAGGCGGAGCTGCTGGAGCGGATCGACGCCCTGCTGGCGGAGACGGTGTCGGCCCACCTGCTGAGCGACGTGCCGGTGGGCGCGTTCCTGAGTGGCGGGCTCGATTCCACGCTCATCGCGTCCTACGCGGCGCGGAAGCTGGGGTCGGAGCTGCGCACGTTTTCCATGGGCATTCCGTACCGGGACCTCAACGAGCTGCCGGCGGCGGCGGCGGTGGCAGCGCGCTACGGCACTCGCCACTTCGCGGAGGAGGTCACGCCGACGGTGGTGCACGATCTGCCCCGGCTGATCGCCGCGCTGGACGAGCCGGCGGACCCACTCTCGATGTGCCTCCTCCACCTGGCCCGGATGACCGCGCGGGAGGTGAAGGTCGTGTTGGGGGGTGACGGCGGCGACGAGCTGTTCGGCGGATACGACCGCTACTCGGCCGACCGGTGGCTCGACCTCTACCGCAGTGTACCCTCCGCGGTGCGGGATCTGGTCTCCAGTCAGGTGCTCGGCCGTCTGCCGGACCAGTTCACCTTCAAGAGCTTCACCCACAAGCTGCGCTGGGTGGACCAGATGGCGCGGAAGAGCGGGGGAGAGCGCTACTCCGAGAGCATGCAGTTCTTCTGGTTCAACGAGGCCCACCGGCGGGAGCTGTACACGCCCGAGTTTCACCGGAAGTTGGCCGGCGTCCGTCCCGACGCCTGTGTGCTCGACCTCTTTGCCACCGCGCCGGCCCAGGACCCGGTGGACAAGATGATGTACGTGGACGTGGCCTCGCGGCTGCCGGGCCAGTCGCTGATGATCCTCGACCGGGCGACCATGGCGTACAGCCTGGAGTCGCGGTCTCCCTTCCTCGACGTGCGGTTCGCCGAGTTCATGGCGCGGGTGCCGGTGGGTCTCAAAGTGCGGGGCCGGCAGCTTCGATACCTGGAGCGGAAACTGGCCGAGCGCTATCTGCCGCCCGAGGTGCTGAGTCGTAAGAAGCAGGGCTTCGCCTCACCGCTGATGTACATCCTGAACGAAGAGGTGCGGAGGCTGGCGCCGCGGCTGCTGCTGAAGAGCGAGCTGGCGCGAGATGGTTACCTGCGCAGCGAGCGGGTGCGGGCGCTGGTGAGCGAGCATCTCGAGGGCCGGCGGGACCATGGGAACCGGATCTGGCTCCTCCTCACGGCCGAAGTGTGGTACCGGCACTTCGTCGGGCGGCGGTCGGCGGAGGATCTGGAGGCGGAGCTGGCCGAGGTGGCGGGCGTGGCGTCGGCGGGCTCGATGCTGGCGCGGAGCACGTCTTGAGGAGCGGAAGAGTGGGGCCGCACTGGTCGCACTCTTGCCGGTGAGCGCCGGCCTTGCCGGGGTCTCCCCGATCCTGGGCCTATTGCGATAGTCACGCCACGGTAAGGTTCCAGTTTCCTTGCCCTCCGCACCAGGACGCTGAACCGCCGGCAGCACCGGCAGCACCGCTCGACAGCCATCCAGCCACCCACTCTACCTCATCACTGATCGCCTGGCATTCATGGCGCGCTCCCGGAGCCCATGCGGGTACCGGCGCGACCCTTGGGCTTGGAGCGCGGGGAGCGATAAATCTGATACCGGTGTCGCTGGAGGACGTTTATGGTATGCGGCTGCGTTCCCGGTGACCTGGTTGCTGATTGCCCGGGGTGAGGCCATGCGGTAGTGCACGCTCACCATGGTCAGGGACATCGCCACTAGAGTGCGGCTCCCAGCCTAATTCGGCCTCACGCCAGACACTCCTCCTTAGTAGAGCTGGCGGCAAACTCGGCTTTACTGCTGAGCAGAGGGGACTGCTGGTGTTGCTGGTGATGGCGATCCAGGCGGGTCACAAACCGGGGGCTCGACGCCGATACAGCGGCGTGGGTGAGATTCGAACTCACGGAACGGTTTCCCGTTCGGCGGTTTTCAAGACCGCTGCCTTCAACCACTCGGCCACCACGCCTCAGTCCGAAAGTTCATGATTCACATGGTATTGCGCAACCCGACCGAGGTTGCGTCCCATCCACTGCCGTGCATATGTGGGGAAAGAATGTGGGGAAGAACCCTCGCAACTTAGGCGGGCCGCATTCCCTCTCTGGCCAAGCCTGCCTGTGCCTCTGCCTCTCGATTCCGCTTCCCGCTGATGCTCGCTGCCACCTTCGCCGCATCTTCCTGGAAATAGCTCTCCGGCGCGTGCTTCATGTAGCGGAGGGTCATGTGGGGTGAGGCGTGGCCGAGCAGCTTCTGGAGGCGCACGATCGGAACGCCCGCCTGGGCGCAGTGGACGCCGAAACTGTGGCGGAGGTCGTGCATGGTGACATTTGGGCGTGGCACGCCCGACGGGTTCCGACCACCATCGTGGAGTTGCGCCGTGAGCGCCGCGGCTTGGGAAGAGCCGGCGCCCGCGGCGGTAGTCGTCGAATGGGGCGGGGAAGGCAGGATCGGCGGCGGCAGCCCGGTGTACGAAGCATGGCCGGGAGGCACTGAGGCTCCTCGGCATCTAAGGTTGACGTGTGATCCTTCCGGCTTAAAGCCGAGCCGTTCTTCCCACCGATTCACAGCCCCAGCCGCGCGCTAATCAGGAGCAGCAGTGTGTGCGCGCGTCGGCCCTCGACGCCGAACGCCTCCAGGTCCCGGACACTCTTAAAGGACGCAATGTAGTCCTTTGCTAACGCCTCAATGCTGAGCCGGCGCGTGATCGGGAGCGCCAGGCCCGCGCCAAGCGCCAGGGCGAAGTTCGTCGCCTGCTCGTCAACCGCAGTGCCCAAGACCGACGTGGCGACCGCGTAGTGGGCGATGCCTGCCCCGGCCTGTACAAGGATGACCGGTGCGGTGGCCGCTACACCGAGCGGAACCTGCCCCCGGAGGGCGGCATCGGCGAACCACAGGCGCACCCCGGTCACCGCGACAGAGCCGAGGAGCGGCACTCCGGTCAGCTGTCCCTCAGGCCGAGCGTGCGCCGTCGCCACCACCACAGCGACCGACGGATGCACCGCCACGCTGACCTGCAACGAACCGGCTAAAGCGTCTCCGTTGGAGACCTCGAGATTCCCCGGACCGGTGAAGTACGCGCCGGAGGTAAGAAGGCCCCCGCCGAGCGCAACGTGCA
>JACCRH010000443.1 GCA_013813675.1 Gemmatimonadales bacterium | reverse complement strand
GGAGGCCACGGAGGACACGGAGAACAACAAAATGTTGTTCTTTCTCCGTGCCCTCCGTGGCCTCCGTGCCTCTGTATCAAATAGCCGCAGGAGGGTGGCCGTGAGATACGCAAGTGCGCCGTTGATGGGAATCGCGTTGCTATGGACTGCGGATCTGGCCGCACAGCGACCGGTGGAGGCAAAGGACCTGCTTCGGATCAGAGAGGTGACCGACCCCCAGCTCTCTCCCGACGGCGCGTGGGTGGCCTACACCGTCTCCACCTCGGACACGGTCGACGACAAGCGCGACTCGGACGTCTGGATGTCGAGCTGGGATGGCAAGCGCAGTACCCGGCTCACCTGGACCAAGGAGCAGGAGCACACGCCGCGGTGGAGTCCGGACGGCCGCTTCCTCGCTTTCCTCTCCTCCCGCGACGATCCCCGCGAGGTGGAGCAGCTCTGGCTGCTCGACCGGACCGGCGGCGAGGCGGAGCGGCTGACCGACCTTCCCGGCGGCGTCTCCGACTATGCCTGGGCTCCCGACGGGACCCGGCTCGCCCTCATCGCCTCCGATCCCGATCCCGACCAACCGATGGAGGGGGAAGACACCACCAAGAAGCGGCCCGAGCCGATCGTGGTGGACCGGTACCGGTTCAAGTACGACGAGGTCGGCTACCTGGGGAAGGAGCGCGACCATCTCTACCTCCTCACGCTCGCCGGTCGGACGGCCGAGCTGGTGACGCCGGGCCCCTACGACGAGCTGGCCCCTGCGTGGTCGCCGGACGGCCGGTCGATCGCCTTCCTCAGCCGCCGGCGACCGGAGTTCGACCGGACCGACAACTGGGACGTCTACGTCGTCGCCGCGGCGCCCGGGGCCGAGCCCAGGCAGCTCACCACCTTTGTCGGCGCGGACATGGATCCCGAGTGGGGCAACCGGGCGCCCAGCTGGAGCCCGGACGGAAAGCTCATCGCCTACGTTCAGGGCGGAAAGCCGGAGCTGATCTACTACGGCGGGCAGAAGGTGGCGGTAGTGCCGGTGGCGGGCGGGCCGGCCCGGATTCTCACCGGCGCGCTCGACCGCAACGTGCTCTCGCCGACATTTTCACCGGACGGCGGGTCGGTGCTTTTCCTCCTGGAAGACGACCGGGTCTACCATCTCGCACGGGTGCCCGTGGCCGGCGGCGCGGTGGAGCGCCTGGTCGAAGGGAAGCGGGCGATCGAAGACCTGTCGGTCGGCAAGGACGGACGGGTGGCGCTCACCTCGAGCACGACCGAGCATCCCACCGAGGTGTTCGCGGTCGACGGCGGGGAGCTGAGGAAGGTCTCGGCCCAGAACGACGCCTGGCTGCGGGAGCTTCGGCTGGCGCCGGCGGAGGAGATCTCCTTCAAGAGCCGGGACGGGACCACCATCAACGGCTTCATGGTAAAACCGCCGGACTACCGCCCAGGCACTCGCTATCCCACGATCCTCCGGATCCATGGCGGGCCGGTCTGGCAGTATTTCCACGACTTCGTCAATCTCGACTGGCAGGTCCTGGCGGCGAACGGGTACGTCGTTCTGGGAGTGAATCCCCGGGGCAGCTCGGGGAGGGGCGAGAAGTTCGCCAGCGCCATTTTCGCCGCGTGGGGCGACAAGGACGGCGACGACGTGCTCGCCGCGGTGGACCACGCGGTGACCAGCGGGATCGCCGAGCCGGCGCGGCTCGGGGTGGGCGGCTGGAGCTACGGCGGGATGCTGACCAACCAGGTGATCGCGCGCGACCGCCGGTTCAAAGCGGCTATCAGCGGCGCGGGGCAGGGAAACGCGCTCATGGGCTACGGCACCGACATGTACGCGGTGGAGTACGAGCTCGAGCTGGGGAAGCCCTGGGCCAACTTCGAAGCCTGGAAGCGGGTCTCCCGGCCCTTCCTGCGGGCGGACCGCATCGTGACCCCGACGCTCTTCGTGTGCGGCCAGGAGGATTGGAACGTCCCACTGGTCAACTCGGAGCAGATGTACCAGGCGTTGAAGAGCCTGGGCCGGAAGACCGAGCTGGTGATCTATCCGGGCGAGTCCCATGAAATCCAGCGCCCCTCCTTCGTGCTGGACCGGATGGAGCGGTATCTTGCGTGGTACGGCAAGCATCTCGGCGCCTCGCCTGCCGGGGCGAGCGCGGGAGGACGCTAGGAGGGGCTGGAAGCTATGCGGGGTTCGGCGGCGGCAGCATTGTGGGGGGTGGGGCTCGTCGCCTCGCTGATGGGCTGCGCGGGCAAGTCAGAGGAGAAGGCTCAGGAGGTCGACCCCACCCAGTCCAGCGCCGAGGTGGCCCTGGAAGTCGAGAACCACGGGTGGAGCGACGTCGTGATCTACCTGGTCCGCGGCAC
>JACCRH010000067.1 GCA_013813675.1 Gemmatimonadales bacterium | reverse complement strand
GGCCGAGCGGGCGGGCGCCGACCTGCTGATCTCCATTCACAACAACGCCCTTCCCGACGGGGTGAACCCGCTCACCAACAATGGCACCAGCGTCTATTACAATCAGCCGCGCAGCGTCTCCCTCGCGCGGGCCATCCAGGCGGCGTTGGTCCGCCGGCTGGGCGTGCGGGACCTCGGCATCGGCCGGGGCGACCTCGCGATGGTGCGGACCACCTGGATGCCCTCCGTCCTGACCGAGGGGCTCTTCATCATTGTGCCCGAGCAGGAGGCCGCGCTGCGCTCGCCCCGGGGCCAGCGGCTCTATGCCGAAGCGGTGGTCGATGGCATCCGCCGCTTCTTGCGCGAGTGCGCTGCGGAACCCTAGGCTTTCCTTGTGGGCCGGGGGCTGGCCGGCGCGTCTCCTAGGTCGAATCCCGAACCCACCGCCGTGCCTCAGGATGAGTCGCAATGAGGATGCTGCAGATGTCCGCCCCGTCTGGCCGCCACACCGCGAATCGCGGAGCTCGATTTCGGCCGCGACAGCTCGTCGCGGCCCTCTCCCTCATCACGTTGGCCACCGCGCCGCTCCCGGCGCAGGAGCCGGCGGATCGCGTGCTGCTGGAGCAGTTCCGCGATTCCATCGCCGCTACCCAGGATTCCGCCGGCCTCCTGGCTCTGGAGAAGCGTCTCATCGAAGAGGCCAAGGCCGACCGCGCCAACGCGATGACCCATCTGCGGCTGGGGTTCCTCTCCCTGCGACTGGGCGAGCTGGGCGGGCAGTCGCACTATGAAGACGCCGCCTCGGAGTTTCAGTGGGCCATCGATCTGCAGCCCACCTGGCCCTATAGCTGGTACGGCATGGGGTCCGCCGAGTACGGAGTGGGCGACTCCCAGATCTCGTTCGTCACCGGGATCAAGACGATGTTGGGCAAGGATGCACTCAGCCGGTCGGCGATGGCCTATGCCAAATCCGCGGAGGTGGATCCCGGCTTCGACCGGGGTCTGGTGGACCTGGCCAATACCGCGCTCCGCCAGCGGGTCAACATCAAGCTGGGCGTCGCGCTGGAAGCGCTCCGCCGGGCCGCGCCCACCGAGGCGGCCACCCGCCCCGACGTCCTGCTGGCGCGGGGCCGGGTCGAGCGCGAAGTGGGAGACGGCGACTCGGCCCTCGCGGCCTTTCAAGGCTACCTCGACCACGGGACGAATCGGAGCCTCGGGCTGTTGGAAGTGGCCCGCACGCTCTTCCTCCTGGGAAGGTTCGATGGGATGGCACCGTACTTCGACGGGGCGGCCTCCGACGACTCGGTCGCCGTCGCGGCGTATCGGGCCGATCTGGCGCCGATCGCATCGGACAGCGTCATGAGGGAGTTCGACCGCACCGCGGGCCGAAAGCGGGCCGATTACCTGAGGCGGTTCTGGAGCGATCGCGACCGGATCGAGCTCCGCGCCGACGGCGAGCGCCTTCGCGAGCACTACCGGCGTCTGTTCTATGCCCGCAAGAACTTCCAGCTCACCGCGCTCAACCGGCACTACGACATCGTGGAGCGATACCGCTCCGGCAGCCGCGACTTCGACGACCGGGGGATCATCTATATCCGCCATGGGGAACCCACCAGCCGCGCGAGCTATGCCGCCCCAGGCTTGGAGGCCAACGAGTCGTGGCGCTACACCCGCCCCGACGGCGACCTGATCTTTCACTTCATGGCGCGGGAGGACGTGCAGGACTTCAAGCTGGTCGAGAGTCTCTTCGACGTGCTCGGGTTCAGCAACGCTCTGGCGCTCAGGGGCGGACTGGCGGGCGCGGAAGGCGATCCCATGGCGCAGCAGCTCCTGCTGTCGCGGGAGCAACTCGCGCCTATCTACGGGCGGCTTCAGGCGGCGGGCAGGATCAGCACCGGCCGCTACCAGACCGAGGAGCGCCAGGTGGGACAGGAGAGCATCGCGCTCGGCACCCGGACCGACAGTTACGAGCTGCGCTTCCCCGACGAGCTCAAAGTCAGCTCCGAAGTGCTCGCGGTGGGCCGCGACTCCACCGGCACCCAGGTGCAGATCGCCTACGCCGTGGCCGGATCGACCCTGGAGCCGGTCATGGTCACCCGGGGATATCTCTACTCGGTGCGGGTTCGGTTCGTGGCCAGCGACCGGCGGGGCCGGGTGGCGGCGACGATCGACACCACCCGCCACTTCGTGGCGCCGGCGCCGGTGCCTGATGGGGAGCACCTGGTCGGCCGGGTGTCGGTCCCGGTCCCCCCGGGCCAGTACTTCTACCGCCTCGCCATTCAGCAGGGGGAGGAGACCGGCGTCCTGCTCCCCCGCGACACGGTTCGAGTCGGCCGGCCCACCGCAACGGCGCTCGCGCTCAGCGATCTGGTGCTCGGCAGCCGGAACACCAATCTCTTCTGGCGTCGCACCGCGGAGGACACCGTGGTGTTCAATCCGCTCCGCACCTACAAGCGGAAGGAGAGCATGGAGCTGTACTACGAGGTCGAGGGGTTGAGCGAGGGGACCGAGTATACCGTGCGCATCGCCGTGCGGAAGCAGGGCGGTGGAGGCGGCCTGTTACGGAAAGTGTTCGGCGGCGGCTCGGCCCAGATCAGCCTCAAGTTCGAGGAGACCGCGTCCTTCCCGGTCACCAACACCAGCCGGAGTCTCAAGCTCGACAAGCTCAAGCCGGGGAACTACACCCTCGAGGTGGCCGTGGAGGACGAGCAGGGGCGATCGGACAAGCGGATGCAGCGGTTTCAGGTGGTGGAGGAGTAGACGGGGCATTACCTCGGTTAAGTAGCGTTGCTGGCCGCCGTGCCGCTGGCTATAGCGGCCACGCCGACGGCCGCTCGTGCGCCAGGACCAGCAGCGGCTGAACCAGCGTTTCGGCCTTCACCAGGGCCTCGACCTGCACTAGATGCTGAGTCACCCCGGCGGTGGCGTCGAAGGTCGAGATGTGCATCACCAGTGAGGAGAGCGGCCGCTCGGGAGCGCCGGCGTCCGCCGGGTCGATCGGTTCGCCGGCGGCGAAGGTGATCCGCGCGTGTCCGAAGAGCCAGATGGCCGTGCCGTCGAGCCCCGCGAGCAGCCGCTCGCTGAGCGCGAAGCTTTCGCCGTTCAAGGTGATCGCGCCGAGCGTGGGATGCTCGTTGTGCCGCCGGGAATGGATCACGAAGCCGTAGGTGAACCCCGGCTCCTGGCCGGCGGCCCGGCGGATCGCGCCGCGCAATTTCTGCTGGCTGAAGGCAATCGTGTGGTATGGGACCACGGTGACTCTCCGGATTGGGCGAGGAATTGCGCGGAGATTGGTGCACGGGGCGTGCCAGGCAGACCCGTCGGAGAGGCCGCGGAGAACTCCGGCACGGCCGCTAAGCCTCCCTGCCTTCTGCATTTCGTCTCGCACAACGCCATGTCTACTCCGCTTGACTCCCCCTGGCGGGTCGGTAGCTTCCGCCCATGTTCTGCTCCCGTTGCGGCAGCGAAATCACCGGAAAATCCAAGTTCTGTCCCTCCTGCGGTCTCGACCTCATGGCCACGACACCGGTGCACGCGATCGCCACCGGTGCGCTGGAAGAGACCGACCTGGTTCGGGAGGCGCTCGCCGCCGAGTACGAGATCATCGAGGAGCTGGGACGGGGCGGCATGGCCATGGTGTACCGCGCCCGCGATCGCCACCTCGAGCGCGAGGTGGCGATCAAAGTGTTGCCCTTCTCGCTCGCCTTCGACGCCGAGTTCGTCGAGCGGTTTCAGCGGGAGGCGCGCACCGCGGCGCAGTTGGAGCACCCCAACATCATTTCGATCTATCGGGTCGGCCGGTCCGGCCGGGTCATCTACTTCATCATGAAGTACCTCCGGGGCGGCTCGCTGTCGACCGTGATGGCCGAGCGCCGGAAGCTCGTGCCTCCCGAGATAAGGCGGCTGCTGCTCGAGGCCGGCAGCGCGCTGGGATACGCCGCCCAGCGCGGCATCGTACATCGCGACATCAAGCCCGACAACATCATGTTCGACGAGTTCGGCCAGTGCGTCCTCACCGATTTCGGCATCGCCAAGGCCGCCTCGGGGCAGCGGCTCACCGGCACGGGCATGTCCATCGGGACGCCCCACTACATGAGCCCGGAGCAGGCCCGCGCCCAGGCCATCGACGGCCGCAGCGACATCTACAGCCTGGGGGTGGTGGCGTACCAGTCGCTCACCGGCACGGTGCCGTACGACGGCGAAGATAGCTTTTCGATCGGCTACAAGCACATCACCGAGCCGGTGCCGGTGCCTCAGCTCATCACCGCCGACGAGCGGCGTCTGTTCGAGGTCATCAAGCGGATGCTGATGAAGGATCCGATGGACCGCTTTCAGAGCTGCGAGGAGCTGGTGGCGTCGCTGCAGGGCCAGCCGATCGCCCCCGCGGGGAGTGTCCGGGCATCGGTGGCGGCGGCCCGCGTCGGGGCGGGAGTCGGCCCTACGGTGCCGAGCCCCGCGATGGGAGGCCCGGCGCTCATCGTGAGCCAGCCCACGACGCCGCTGGACTCGCCCCTGGTCAACCGGCGCTCCACCCCCCGGGAGCGACGGGACAACCCGCGCCGGGTGGCCGACCGGTCCGTCGCCATGCGCCGGTCCAGCTCCTCCGGGCTCGGCTGGTTGTGGCTGCTGCTGGCGATCGCCGGCGGGGTGGGCGGCGCGGCGTACTACTACAGCAAGCGGGGGTTTGCGCCGTTCGCGGCGGCTGCCGCAGCCGATTCCATGGCGGCCGATTCGGCAGCCGTGGCCGACAGCATCCGACCGGCCACGCTGCGGCCGGTGGACTCCGCCCCGGTTGCCCGAACCGTCTCGCCGCCCGCGGCGCAGGCCACTCCGCCGTCGGCGCCCGCGCCTTCGGCCGCGCCGCGCTCCGCCACGCGACCACCCGGCGGATCTCCACTCGCTCCAATCTCGAGCGACAGCGGAAGCGTCCGCCTGGTGGGGCTTCCCCGAGGCTCGACCGTGATGATCGACGAGCGCCCGGTGGTCGACCCGACGACTCGTCTCTCCGCGGGACCCCACGTGCTCGCGGTCTCGGCTCCCCGCTTCAACTTTTTCACCGACACCGTGGTGGTTCG
>JACCRH010000029.1 GCA_013813675.1 Gemmatimonadales bacterium | reverse complement strand
CAGGGAGGCTGGGGTTGGCGGGGCTTGGCCAGCCTCCCTGGGCCCCTCGGGTCGCTCACGGGGGCACGGGGGCACCCCAACATCTCTGAGCAGCTGTCAGGCTGCTTCCCCGTCTGATATTCAACTTCGAACGCTGTTGGCTGCCTTTTCGACCGGTCCCTGCCAAGATTCCTCAGATCCTCCGGCAAACGGAAACCCTGCAGGGCCGTAACTTGTTATAAGCCATCACGCAGAATGGCACAGCATGGCACGGTCGCTGCATTTACGGGGCCGATCGTATGTTGGGCCTGTCATTTTCCCCTGAGATGGGGTTGGAAGGAGCAGTAAGTACATGTCCGAACGTCTGACTCTGCCGGTATTGCCGCTGAGAGAGGTCGTGCTGTTTCCCGGGGTCACCGCCCCGATCGGGGCCGGACGGCCCGCGACCCTCCGCGCAATCGAGTCCGCGCTCAGCCAGCCCGAGCGGCTGGTGTTCGCGGTTTCCCAGCGGCAGAACGTCGAGAGTGTCACCCCCGAGGTGCTCTACACCATCGGGACCATCGCCCGGATCGGCCAGCTTCAGCGTGGTCTGTCCGGCATGCAGCTGCTGCTCCACGGAGAGCGGCGCGGCATCGCCATCCACTACACCGACAAGGACGGCTATCTCCAGGCCATCGTGCGCGAGGCCGACGAGATGGCGGCCCTCAATCCCGAGGACCCGGCCTTCGTCGCGCTCCACCGCGAGGCTCGGACCCGGGCCGCGGAGCTGGGCCAGAAGTCCGGCCTGCCCGACGAGGTCGTCCAACAGGTCCTGGCCGGGGTGAACGAGCCCGGCAAGTTCGCCGACCTGGTCGCCGGCTACATCGACATCACGCCGCAGGAGCGACAGATCCTCCTGGAGACGCTGGGCGTCGAGGATCGCCTGCGCCGGGTGCTGGTCCACGTCCAGCGGCAGATCGGGGTGCTGGATGCGCAGGAAGACATCAAGTCCCAGGTGCAGGAAGAGCTGGGCGAGCGGCAGCGGGAGATGTTTCTCCGCGAGCAGCTCAAGACCATTCAGCGCGAGCTGGGCGAGGACGACGAGCGGGACGACCTGCGCGACCTGAAAGAGAAGATTGCGGCGCTCCAGCTTCCCGCCGACGTACGGAAGGAAGTGGACCGTGAGCTGGGCCGGCTCTCCCGCATCGGACGGGAGTCGATGGAGTCCCAGGTCATCCGGACCTTCCTCGAGAACGTCGTGGAGCTTCCGTGGAACACCCGTAGTGCCGAGCACCTCGACCTGTCCGAGGCTCAGCGGGTTCTGGACGAGGACCACTATGCCCTCGGCGACGTGAAAGATCGGGTGCTGGAGTTCCTCGCGGTCCGCCAGCTTCGGGCGCAGAGCGAGGGGTCGGACCAGCGCAACGGCGGAACGGCGGACGGCAACGGAGCCGCGAGCGGCATGTCGGTTGACGAGTCTAGTGCCGAGCGCGAGGCCGAAGAGGTTGCCTCAGGCGAATCCACGGATACACCCGCCGCCACCGCCACCGTGCCGGCGCCGAACGTGCCGGTCCCCGGCAACGATGACGACCGCGCCAGGGGGCCCATCCTGCTGTTCGTCGGACCGCCGGGCGTGGGCAAGACCTCGGTCGCGAAGTCTATCGCGCGGGCGATGGGACGGAGGTACGTCCGGATCTCGCTGGGCGGTGCTCGGGACGAGGCGGACATCCGGGGACACCGGCGGACGTACGTCGGCGCCATGCCGGGGCGCATCATCCAGGGAATGAAGCAGGCCGGCACCCGGAACCCGGTCTTCCTGCTGGACGAGGTGGACAAGCTCGGCGTATCGTTCCAGGGCGATCCCGCGAGCGCGCTGCTCGAGGTGCTCGACCCGGCACAGAACGACACCTTCGTGGACCACTATCTGGGCGTGCCGTTCGATCTGAGCGAGGTGCTCTTCATCGCGACGGCCAACTTCCTTCAGAGCATCCCGGGCCCGTTGCTCGACCGGATGGAGGTGGTGGACTTCGCGGGCTACACCGAGCGCGAGAAGCGCGAGATCGCGCGGAAGTACCTCATCCCGCGCCAGTTCAGCGAAAACGGGGTGTCGCCGGAGCAGCTGACGATCACCGACGAGGCGCTGTCCGAGGTGATCACCAGGTACACGCGCGAATCGGGCGTGCGGCAGCTCGAGCGGGAGGTTGGCCGGCTGGCGCGGAAGGTGGCCCGGAAGGTCGCGGCCAAGGAGGTGGAGCAGGTCACCGTTGACAAGGATCGGGTGGACGACCTGCTCGGCCGGCCGAAGGTGCATCCGGAGAAGGCGGCTCGCGAGGACGAAGTCGGCGTGGCCACCGGGATGTACTACACCCCGACCGGCGGAGACATCATGTTCGTAGAGGCGTCCACCATGCGCGGCAAGGGCGAGCTGGTGCTCACCGGCCAGCTGGGCGACGTCATGAAGGAGTCGGCTCGGGCGGCGTGGACGTATGCGCGCTCGCACGCGGCCGGCCTTCAGATCGCCGACGAGATGTTCGACCGGGACCTCCACATTCACGTTCCGGCGGGAGCGATCCCGAAGGACGGTCCCTCGGCGGGCGTCACCATGGCCTCGGCGGTCGTCTCCACCCTGTCGCGCCGGGCAGTCCGGCACGACATCTCCATGACGGGTGAGATCACCCTTCGTGGCCGCGTGCTGCCGATCGGCGGTGTGA
>JACCRH010000026.1 GCA_013813675.1 Gemmatimonadales bacterium | reverse complement strand
GGATGACACTCGGCTCTCAGGATGACACTCGGCTCTCAGGATGACACTCGGCTCTCAGGATGACACTCGGCTCTCAGGATGACACTTGGCGGATTCACGCCGTCTGGGCATTCACCCGGAGGACAGCGCCCGGTCCAGGTCGCCGATCAAGTCCTCCGCGTCCTCCACCCCGCAGCTCAGCCGTACCAGGCCGTCGGTGAGCCCCATCGCCTGCCGCATCGCGGGAGGCACTGCCGCGTGCGTCATGGTCACCGGATGTCCGATCAGACTCTCCACTCCGCCGAGCGACTCGGCGAGGGCGAAGATCCTGGTGCTCTCCACCACCCGGCGGGCTCGTGCGGGATCGCCGAGCTCGATGGAGATCATGCCGCCGAAGCCGGTCATCTGCCGGCAGGCCAGCTGGTGTTGCGGGTGATCCGGCAGTCCTGGATAATAGACCTTGGGCACGTCCTTCCGCCCCGCCAGCCACCCGGCGACACGCCGGCCAGTGGCGTCGTGCTGCCGCATCCGGAGTGGAAGAGTCTTGATCCCCCGCAGCGCCAGCCAGCAATCCATCGGTCCCGGCACCGCGCCGGCCGCGTTCTGGATGAAGCCGAGGCGCTCCGCGAGGTCGTCGCGGGCCATGACCAGCAGGCCGCCGACCATGTCGCTGTGCCCGTTGAGGTACTTGGTCGTGGAGTGCAGCACTACATCGGCTCCGTGCTCCAAGGGCCGCTGGAAGAAGGGTGTCGCGAAGGTGTTGTCCACCACGAAGAGGTAGCCGTGCGCCTGGGTCAGGTC
This sequence comes from Gemmatimonadales bacterium, assembly GCA_013813675.1. Taxonomy (GTDB): domain Bacteria; phylum Gemmatimonadota; class Gemmatimonadetes; order Gemmatimonadales; family GWC2-71-9; genus CAVVWJ01. The sequence goes on along the minus strand of JACCRH010000026.1, from coordinate 27,279 downwards.
GCCTACCGCGGCGAGGTCCACCAGGTTCATCATCGGGTTGGTGGGAGTCTCGCAGTAGACCACGCGCGTGGCGGGGGTGAGGGCGCGCTCGACGTTCTTCACGTCGCGCATGTCCACGAAGGTGAAGCGGAGGCCAAGGCCGACATACACCCGCTCCATCAGCCGCTGGGTGCCGCCGTAGACGTTGTCCCCGCACACCACGTGATCGCCACTCTGGAGCAGCTTGAGCACGGCGTCGAGCGCCGCGAGGCCCGAGCCGAAGGCCAGGCCGTGCCGGCCGCCCTCGAGACTGGCGACGTTCCGCTCCAACGCCTCGCGGGTCGGATTCTGGGTCCGGGCGTATTCGTATCCCCGGTGGCGCCCCAGCCCCTCCTGGACATAGGTCGAGGTCTGGTAGATCGGCGTCATCACCGCGCCGGCGAGCGGTTCCACGACTTGCCCGGCGTGGACCGACCGGGTGGCGAATCCATGCTCGTCGTCGTGGGGGAGAATTCTGGTCATCGGGGCCGGCTCGGGGTGGGGAGTGGAGAAGCGTAACGGGCTCCGACGGCAGGCGGCAAGACTGACGATCGGTTGAAGCCGGGCCCGGCTCACGATTACTTTGGTTAGGTGAATCACACAGATGCTGTGGGAGCAAGCGCCCGCTGCCTGGTGGTGGACGACGACCGTGCGGTGCGGCAGGCCCTGGTCCGGGTCATCGAGGGCCACGGGCTCGCCACCATTCAAGCGGCCTCCGGCGCCGAGGCACTCGCGATCCTGCATCGGGAAGGTGAGATCCCGCTCTGTATCTCCGACGTGCACATGGCGGAGATGGATGGGGTCACCTTCCTTCGCGAAGCGCTTCGGCTCTTTCCGGACATGGCGATCATCATGCTGACCGGCGTGGCGGACGTGGCCACCGCTGTCGAGTGCCTCAAGCTGGGCGCTCTCGACTACATCTCGAAGCCGGTGATGATGGAAGAGGTCCGCGCGCGAGTGGACAAGGCGCTGGAAAAGCGCCAGCTGGTGCTGCAGAATCGGTTCTACCAGAAGAACCTGGAGGGCCGGGTCAGAGAGCTGGACCGCCGGAACAAGGAATCGCTGATCAACGGCGTCCAGACCCTGGTGCACGCGCTGGAAGCGAAGGACGCGTACACCAGCGGGCACTCCTCCCGGGTCAGCCGCTACGCCACGAAGACCGCGGTGCTGCTGGGCTACGTCGGCGAGCTGCTGGAGCACATCCGGTTGGGCGCCGAGCTGCACGACATCGGCAAGATCGGCACCCGCGAGGCGGTTCTCAACAAGCCGGGCCCGCTGGGGTCTGAGGAGTTCGAGCACATCAAGGAGCACACGCTGCTGGGCGAGAAGATCCTGGCGCCTTTCCTGAGCGAATCGACCATGGCACTCCGCATCGTGCGGTCACACCACGAGCGGATGGACGGAGCGGGTTTTCCCGATGCGCTGCAGGGTGACGCCATACCCCGAGAGGCCCGTATCGTATCCGTGGTGGACGCCTTCGACGCGATGACCACCAACCGCGCCTACCGTCCGTCCCGCTCTCCGGCCGAAGCCTTCGACGAGCTGCGCCGCTGCGCGGGGACCCACTTCGACCCCGAAGTCGTGGACGCCTTTGTCGCCGCCTTCCGGGATCTCACCGCCCTTCCGCTCGGCCGCTGAGCGGCACCCACCTCACATGTCCGACACGCTCATGATCAGCGTCTCCGGGATGCGGGGCCATGTGGGCACCGACCTGACCCCGGAGCTGGTGGCTCGTCACGCGGCGGCGCTGGGCGCATGGGTGCGATCGGCGTCGAGGACGGACGCTGAAGCTGGGGACCGGCCCTCCGTGGTCCTGGGCCGCGACGCTCGCACCAGCGGTCCGATGTTCGCCCGGGCCGCCTCGGCGGGTCTCATGTCGGTGGGCGTGGACGTGGTGGATCTGGGGGTGGTCCCCACTCCCACCGTGCAAATGGCGGTCGAGTTCCATCATGCCGGCGCCGGCCTCATCCTGACGGCGAGCCACAATCCGATCGAGTGGAACGCCCTCAAGTTCGTGGGTCCCGACGGCATCTTCCTCGATACCGCCGAGGGTGAGCGAGTGCGCGCTCTGGCCGAGCAGGGGCCGCCGCGAGCCGGATGGGACGGTCTGGGTGAAGTGCGTGAGGATCCCGTCGCCGTGGCCCGGCACCTGGACGCCATCCTCCAGCTTCCGGTGATTGACGTTACCGCGATCCAGCGACGACGCTTTCATGTTGCGCTCGACTGTGTGCGAGGCGCGGGGGCAGTCGCCATGCTGCCCCTGCTCGACCGGCTGGCCTGCCGGGTCAGCGGCATCAACCTGGAAGTCGACGGCAGATTTCCTCGGCCCCCCGAGCCTGTCCCCGAGAACCTCGGCGAGCTGGGTCGACTGGTTCGGGAGAGCGGCGCCGACCTGGGTATCGCGGTGGACCCCGACGTGGACCGGCTCGCGATGGTGGACGAGACCGGCCGGGCGATCGGGGAGGACTACACCCTGGCGTTCGCGGTCCGCGCCGTGTTGGATGGACGCAGCAATTCGGCAAAACACCCGACCGTCGTAATGAACCTTTCGACCAGCCTGGTGGTTGAGGATGCGGCGCGGGCACTGGGCGCCGCGGTGCTGCGCGCCCCGGTCGGTGAAGCCAACGTGGCCCGTGCCATGAGAGATCATGGCGCGACGATCGGGGGCGAGGGCAATGGCGGAGTGATGTTGCCGGCGCTGCACTTGGGCCGAGATGCTCCCCTGGGGCTGGCCTTGATCTTGCATCTCCTTGCCACGTCTGGGGTAACGGTCGCTGGGCTGGTCGGCGCCTCCCCCCGATACACCATCGTCAAGGCCAAGGGGCCGCGCGGTCCCGAGCTGGCACCACTGTACGACCGGTTGCGGCGACGCTTTGCCGACGCGACCGCCGACGACCGAGACGGGCTCCGGCTTTCGTGGGCCGACCGCTGGCTGCACATCCGGCCGTCCGGTACCGAACCCATCGTCCGACTGATCGCCGAGGCCCCCACGTCATCCGAGGCGGAGGCGCTGGTGGCCGCGGGCCGAGAACTCTTGCATTGAGGTCATGGCGCGATGTGTGGCATCGTAGGCTACATCGGACCCCGGCAGGCCGCCGGCCTCCTTCTCGAGGGGCTTCGCCGCATGGAGTACCGCGGCTACGACTCGTCGGGCATCGCGGTCGTCAACGGCCACGGACTGGAGATCACCAAGACCGCGGGTAAGCTCACGATGCTCGAGCAGGCGCTCGAGGGCCAGATGCCCTCCGGCACGCTCGGCATCGGGCACACCCGCTGGGCCACCCACGGCGCGCCACCACCCCGAACGCTCACCCGCACACCGACCAGTCGGGCCGCATCGCCGTCATCCACAACGGTATCATCGAGAACTCCACGGCCATCCGGAAGACCCTCGAGCGCCGGGACCACACCTTCCAGTCGGAGACCGACACCGAGGTGCTGGCGCACCTGGTGGGCGAGTATTACGACGGCAACCTCGAAGCCGCGGTCGCCGCCGCGCTCCGCGAGGTGGAGGGTGCCTACGGCCTGGCGATCATCTCCGCGGACGAGCCCGGCATCCTGGTCGCCGCCCGCAAAGGCTCCCCTCTCCTGGTGGGCGTGGGCGAGAACGAGTGGTTCGTCGCCTCGGACGCGTCGCCCCTGCTGCAGTACACCCGCTCGGTGGTCTACCTCGACGACGGCGAAATGGTGGTCCTCTCCCGGGACGGCTACCGGGTGCGCAACCTGGAGACCACTCGCATCAGCAAGCCGGTCAACCAGATCGACTGGGACCTGGCGATGGTGGAGCGCAATGGCTACGCCCACTTCATGCTGAAGGAGATCTGCGAGCAGCCCGAGAGCCTCTGCAACACGCTTCGGGGCCACCTGCTGGAGGAGGAGGGCACGGCGCGGGTCAGCGGCCTCAACATGAGCGACGACCAGCTCAAGCACGTCGAGCGGATCATTATCACCGCCTGCGGCACCTCGTGGCACTCCGCCCTCATCGGCGAGTACATGCTGGAGGAAATGGCCCGGATCCCGGTCGAGGTGGAGTACGCCTCGGAGTTCCGCTACCGGAATCCCGTGGTCGACCAGCGGACGCTGGTGATCGGCATCTCCCAGTCGGGTGAGACGGCCGACACGCTGGCGGCGATCCGCGAAGCTAAGCGGCGCGGCGCGCGGACCATCGGGCTGGTCAACGTGGTGGGGTCCACCATCGCCCGCGAGGTGGACGGCGGTATCTACCTGCACGCCGGTCCCGAGGTGGGTGTGGCGAGCACCAAGGCGTTCACCAGCCAGGTGGCCGCGCTCGCCCTGGTGACGCTGCGGATCGCCCGGCTGCGAAATCTCAGCATCCTGCAGGGCCGGGAGTTCATCCAGGGACTTCGGGTCCTGCCCGACCAGATCGCGGCGATCCTGCAGCGGTCCTCCGAGCTGGAGCAGCTCGCCGAGCGGTTCCTGAGCACCGCGACCAACGCACTCTATCTGGGACGCGGAGTGAATTTCCCGGTGGCCCTGGAGGGCGCGCTCAAGCTCAAGGAAATCTCTTACATCCACGCCGAGGGATATCCGGCGGCGGAAATGAAGCACGGGCCGATCGCGCTGATCGACGAGAACATGCCGGTGGTGTTCATCGCGCCGAAGGACGCGGTGCATTCGAAGATCGTGTCCAACATCGAAGAGGTGAAGGCACGGGGCGGCAAGGTCATCGCGCTCATCAACGAGGGTGACACCGAGATCGAGAGGCTGGCGGACGCCACCTTCACGATTCCGGTGACGCTCGATCTGCTGACCCCGATCCTGACCAGCATTCCACTCCAACTGCTATCCTACTCCGTGGCGGTGGCGCGCGGATGCAACGTGGATCAACCGCGAAACCTGGCCAAGTCGGTGACGGTCGAATAGCCGGCCAGCCGGCGCCGCCCTTCACCCATTCGATACAATAGTGTCGACGGGAAGTCGCGAAGGCCGGATACACTTATCCAAGCAGCATGGAGCCGAGGGCGAACCATGGCGAAGTCGGCGACCTGATAACGCCGCGCGCGTGGATTCGTCCTCGGCTCTTCTGCTATTCCCCTCGGTACGCTGACGATTCACAATGACCGACTATAGCCGTCGAGATTTTCTCCGCAGCTCCGCCACCGTGGCTGGGGCGGCGCTGCTCGCTCCCTCGCTGTCCGGTCTCGTGGTCCGCTCGAGAGGGATCCTTCCTCCGGAGGCCCCTGGGCCGACGTTCCAGCGCGCGGGCTTGGGCTTGGGCGGCTACGGGCCGCTGCGGCGGGCCGGCCCCGAGCTCGCGCTGCCCGAGGGATTCAGCTACCAGGTCCTCAGCTTCAGCGGCAAGCCGATGTCCGACGGAAATCCGACGCCCTGCGCCTTCGACGGCATGGCGGCCTTCGCCCTGTCCAACGGCCACGTTCGCCTGGTCCGCAACCACGAGAACCGGGACGTACCGGGGACAGCGGCGGTAAAGGGTGATCCTTCCACCGCCTACGACCGGCTGGGCGGCGGCGGCACGACGTCGCTAGAGGTGCGGCTCGGCAGCGACGGCGAGGCGGAGCTGGTGCGCGACTTCATCAGTGTTAACGGCACGATCGTGAACTGCGCCGGCGGTCCGACCCCCTGGGGAAGCTGGCTCACCTGCGAGGAGACCGTGGAGGGCCGGGCGAACGGCTGGAGTCAGGAGCACGGCTACATCTTCGAGGTGGCCGCCGCCGCTGAAAGGCCGGTCACGCCGGTGCCGCTGAAGGCGATGGGGCGGTTCGTGCACGAGGCCATCGCCGTGGACCGGGCCACCGGCGTGGTGTACCTGACCGAAGACGGCACGCCCAGGGCGGGCTTCTACCGCTTCATCCCCGCCAGGCTCGGCCGGCTCGCCGCGGGCGGCAGGCTGCAGATGCTCGCGGTCGAGGGCCGGCGGAATTACGACACGGGGACGGGACAGCGGATCGGCACGCGGCTGCCGGTGCGCTGGGTGGACATCGCCGATCCGGATCCCCAGGACAACGTCAATAGCGCCACCGCCATCTTCGACCAGGGCTTTGCCCAGGGCGCGGCGCGATTCGCCCGGCTGGAGGGGTGCTGGTTCGGAGACAACAGCATCTACTTCCACGCGACGAACGGCGGCGACGCCCAGATGGGGCAGGTCTGGCGCTACCGGCCTACCTCTGCCGATGGGGGAAATCTCCTCCTCGTGTTCGAGAGCCCATCGCGCGAGGTGCTCGACTCCCCCGACAACATCACCGTGAGCCCCCGGGGCGGGATCGTGATGTGCGAGGATGGCGAGGGCGAGCAGTACCTGCGGGGGCTCACCCGGGAGGGCGCCATCTTCGACCTGGGAAAGAACCTGCTCAACCAGACCGAGTTCGCTGGGGCGTGCTTCAGCCCCGACGGGCGCGTGCTGTTCGTCAACATCATGGGAGCGACCCAGGACGCGGCGACGGAGGAGGGGCGGACCCTGGCGATCCGGGGTCCGTGGCGACGCGGAGCGCTGTAGGCAGCACCCAGGTCGCCCCCATTTCGGGCGCAACAATCCGCCAGCTCTCCGCCCCTGCCGCCGCCAGAAGACGCTCCATCGGCTCTTCCACCGGCTCGCGGCTCAGTCGGAAGGTCGAATGATGCACCGGCAGCAAGTAGCTGGCGCCGATGCTCTTGAACATGGCCCACGCCTGCTCGGGAGACGCGTGGTTGGCGATCCAAGGGTCGTAGGCGCCGATCGGCAGGATGGCGAGGTCCACGCTCACGCGCCGGCGCAGCTTCGCGAAGGCGTCAGTGTAGGCGGTGTCGCCGGCGAACAGCACGGTTCGCTCTCCCTTCGTAAGCAGGTAGCCGCCATAGCCGCGATGCCGGTCGGTGACCATCCGGGCGCCCCAGTGGCGCACCTCCACCGATTCGACCCTCACCCCGTCCACCTCGGTGGACTGGCCCCAGGCCAGCTCCTCCACCCGGCGGAAGCGCCGCACCAGGTCTCGATTGCCCTGCTGGACCACCACCGGCACGTCCCGGCGGATCGAGCGCAGGGTGCCGAGGTCGGTGTGATCCATATGCGCATGCGACAGCAGGACGAGGTCGAGCGGCGGCAGGTCGCGAGCGCGCAAGGCCGGCCGCAACAAGCGCCGGGGCCCCAGCTTCGCGAGACCGCGGCCGATCCCCACCCTCGGCTCGAGCGCGGGATCGGTGGCGATCCAGGTCCCTTCCAGGTTGAGCAGCACGGTGGCGTGGCCCAGCCAGGCGGCGGTGAGCTGGTCATCGTGCCAGGTGTGTGGCTCGGGGCGGTGGGGCGCCGCCGGCACCCGGCTTATCTTAGGCACGATGGCACGAAGCGGGTACGGGACATGGAGAGAATTCTAAGCCGTCCATGCGGGTGGTGCTTCAGCGGGTCTCGCGAGCGTCGGTGTCGATCGATGGCCGCATCACCGGCGCCATCGGGCGAGGGTTCTGCCTGCTGGTTGGCCTGACTCACGGGGATTCCGTTGCAACGGTAGATTGGATGGCCGAGAAGGTGGCGGGGCTGCGGCTCTTTCCCGACGCCGAGGGTAAGATGAACCTGGGCCTCGGCGAGATCGGTGGAGCGGTGCTGCTGATCTCGCAGTTCACGCTCTACGGCGACGCGGCCAAGGGCCGTCGGCCCTCCTTCATCGACGCCGCGCCGCCGGAGGTGGCGGTTCCTCTCTACGACCGCATGGTGAGCGCCCTCCGCCAGCGCGGGGTCGAGGTGGCCACCGGAGAGTTCGGGGCCGACATGCAGGTCGAGATTCACAACGATGGCCCGGTCACCCTGATCCTGGAGCGGAACGCATGAGCCGCGAGCCACTCACTCTCGCCTCCGGTTCGCCCCGGCGCCGCCAGCTCCTCGAGATGCTCGGCATCCCGGTCAGGGTAGTGCCGTCCAACGTGCCCGAAGTGCGCCGACCGATGGAGACGGCGCTGGATTACGTGGAGCGGTTGGCGAGAGAGAAGGCGCTCGGCGTGGGGGGCCGCCTGGTGCTGGGCGCGGATACCACCGTGATCGTACGCGACGAGGTGCTGGAGAAGCCGCTGGACGAAACTGACGCGCTCCGCATGCTGCTCAAGCTGCAGGGCCGGACCCATCAGGTGGTCACCTCGGTGGCGCTGGTGGCCGGCGAGCGGATCCATCAGGCCACCGACGTGACCAACGTCAGCTTTCGGCGAATGAACCCGGAGTACCTCCGCGCCTACGTCGCTACCGGGGAGCCGATGGACAAGGCCGGCGGGTACGGCATCCAGGGTTATGGCGCGGCGTTGGTCGATCGCATCGAGGGCGACTTCTTCAGCGTCATGGGGCTGCCGATCCGGCTGGTGTTGCGGCTGATGGAGGAAGCGGGTGAGCGGTACGAGTTCGGCCCGGCCGCGGCGATGGCGGTGGGCTAGGTTGTCCGCCGCGGGGCGGCGTCGCCACCGCCTCGCACCCGGTACACCTGCACCGCCTGGGTCTTCCCCTTCAATCCCAGCTCCGGCACGTATTCGTAGTCCACGTGTTTCCGAACCACGTGGAGGAGCGCCTCGCTCACCAGGATCTCACCGGGGCCGGCCTCGGCGCAGAGCCGCGCCGCGACGTTCACGGCGTCTCCGATGACGGTGTATTCCAGGCGGCGGTGGCTCCCGATATTGCCGGCGAACACCTCCCCGTGACTGATCCCGATGCCCACCCCGATCTCCGGCTTCCCCGACGCGACCCAGCCGCGATTCAGCTCCCCGATCGCTCCCTGCATGGCGATGGCCGCGTCGAGCGCCCGGTCGGGATCGTCGCTGTGGGAGATCGGTGCCCCCCAGAGGGCCATGACGGCGTCGCCGATGAATTTGTCGAGCGTGCCGCCGTGCTCGAAGATCACTTCCACCATCTCACTGAAGTAGTCGCTCAGGAGCTGGGCGACGGCGTCGGGGCCCATGGATTCGGCCATGGCGGTGAACCCTCGGATATCGCTGAAGAGCACCGTGATCGGTCGGCGATCGCCGCCCAGCCGGATAGCGCCATCCTGCTGGGCGATGTCGGCCGCGATGTTGGGGGCGAAGTAGCGCTCGAAGTTGGAGCGCACCAGGGCCTCGCGCCGGCTCTGCTCCGCGAACCGGCTGTTCTTGATGCCGAGCGCCGCGAGGCCACTGAAGGCCACCAGGAATTGGAGGTCCTCGTCGCTGAAGCTCCCGGGCGCGCTCAGGTTGTCGACGTAGAGGAGGCCGAGGATCTGGTCGCGGGCGTCGAGCAGGGGGGAGCACATCGCGCTCCGGACGCTCTGGGCGACGATGGAGCGTCCCTTGAAGCGGCTGTCGGCCGGCGCATTGTGAGAGACCACCGCCACGCGCTCCTCGACCACCTTGTCCACGATGGAGCGGGGAACCTGCTGCACCTGAGTGTCGCCCAGGCGGCTCTTGGAGAGGGTCGGCACCAGCTCGCCGGTGGACTCGTTCCGTAGCAGGATGGTGACCCGGTCCACCTCCATGACCTGGAAGGTCATGTCCACCACCGCGCGGAGCAGGCGGTCGATCTCCAGCTCGGCGGTGAGCTTCTGAGCGACCTCGAGCAGCAGGGAGAGCTTCTTCGCCTGGCGCTCCTCGGCGGTGGCCGCGGCGACGCGCAGCTGCCCCCGGGTGAGCGGGCCGTCGCGGCTGGTGACGCCCGCCGCGGTTCCCCCACTCACCATGAGCTTGCGGACGATCATGCCGCCGGGGGCGGGCGGCTCCGGCAGGGGGAGCGGCTCCGATCCTGGCGGCCGGATCTCCCGGACCTTGTAGGTCACCTTGCCGAAGGTGACCGAATCGTTGGCCATCAGCCGCCCGGCGTCGACCCGGCTTCCGTTGATGCAGGTGCCGTTGGAGCTGCCCAAGTCTTTCAGCTCCACCATGTCGCCGCGCGCGGTCAGCTCGGCGTGGCGCCGGGAAATGGTGGGATCGTAGATCGCGATGTCGGTCGCGACGCCCCGCCCGATGACCACGCTCCGGCCGGGCGGGAGATCGAAGCTCTGGTCGCCGGAGGAGCTGACGAGGCGGAAGGAGGGCATGGAGGGAAAATAGCGGACGGCAGGGGGCGCCGAAACTTTACCTCATCGTCCCGCGGCGAGGGCGAGCGCGAGCAGCACCGCGCGCGCCTTCGCCTCCGTCTCCCGCCACTCGCCCGCGGGATCGGAGTCCGCCACGATCCCCGCTCCCGCCTGGACCCAGGCGCGGTCGCCCCGGATCACACAGGTGCGGATGGCGATGGCGGTGTCGAGGGTCCGGGCCCCCCACCCCACGTAGCCCACGGCACCGGCATACGGCCCCCGCCGCACCGGCTCCAGCTCATCGATAATCTGCATCGCCCTGACTTTGGGCGCCCCCGACACCGTACCGGCCGGAAAGCAGGCGGCGAGCGCCGCCACCGCATCGAGCTCGGGCCGGAGCCGGCCCCGCACCTCGCTCACGAGGTGCATGACGTGGGAGTAGCGTTCGATGGTCATGAACGCGGTGAGCCGGACCGACCCGAACGCCGCCACCCGCCCGACGTCGTTGCGCCCCAGATCCACCAGCATGAGGTGCTCGGCGCGCTCCTTGGGATCGGCGGCGAGCTCCTGGGCGAGCGCCGCGTCGTGCTCGGGGTCGGCACCGCGAGGGCGGGTGCCGGCGATCGGGCGCAGGGTCACTTCGCCGTCCTCCACCCGAACCAGGATTTCGGGAGAGCTCCCGATCAGGTGGATGTCGTCGCAGTGCAGGTAGTAGAGGTAGGGCGCGGGGTTGAGGGCCCGGAGGTAGCGGTAGCTGAGGAAGGGATCGGGAGCGGGGAGGTCGATCCGACGGCTCAGCACGGTCTGAAAGGTGTCGCCCGCGGCGATATACTCCTTGATCCTCCCCACGTCGGCCTGAAACCGGGGGTCGGAGTACGGTGAGGTGGTCGGGGGGAGTGGCGGGGCGTCCTCGATCGCGAGCGGCCGCATCGTGCCGGGCGCGGCGAGCCGCTCGAGCCACCGGTCGATCCGCGCCTCGGCGTCGACATACAGCAGGCGGAGCTGGTCGGCGCCCGCGCCTGCCGGCGGCTCCACGCTCGCGATCACGGTGGCCCGATTGAAGAGGTTATCCAGCACCAGCAGGGTGTCGGCCACCATCACCACGGCGTCGGGCAGGTCGCGGTCGTCCCGCGGCGGGTCGGGCAGCGACTCGATCGTCCGCACGACGTCGTATCCCCAGAAGCCCACCGCGCCACCGGTGAACCGGGGGAGGCCGGGCACCACGACCGGCGGATGCCGCCGCATCGTCTGGCCGAGGTGCTCCAGCGGCGCGAGGTCGGTCTCGACCACCTTCCACTCCTCCCCGGAGGTCCAGCGGGAGCACTCGCGCCCGCGGTAGCGGAACACCTCGCGCGGCTCGGTGGCGAGGAAGGTATAGCGGGCCCACCGCTCTCCGCCTTCGAGCGATTCCAGCAGGAATCCCCACCGTCCCCGGTGCAGCTTCGCGAAGGCGGTGACGGGCGTGTCGCCATCGAGCACGACCTCGCGGGTGACCGGCACGATGCCGCCGCCGAGCCGGGCCTGCTGCACGAACCGGTCGAACGCCGGCGTCATTGCGGCGCGGCCACGAGATAGGTGCCGGCGGCCGTGACCGGCGCCTGGAGCAGGTCCGGCGAGGGTCTGATCGAGGGGAGCAGCGCGAACATGCCGCCGGGCATGAGTCGCCCGACGCCGAGCGCCCGCTCGTAGGCCACGTCCGAGCCGTAGACCGCCCGCGCCTTGTCGGGGGCGGCGAAGTAGCGGGCATACTTGAAGACCACCACGGCGCTGTCGCGGACCGGCAGGGTCGTGGCCAGATCGAGGCCGTAGACGCCTGGGCGCGGCCGAACGTCCACCCGTACCTCGCGGCCGTGCTCGGCGAACGCCGAGGGGGGAAAGATCAGCTCGGCAAAGACAATGTATTCCGGCGGTCCGTGCCGAAGGACGATGGTGCGCCGCTGGCCGGCCAGGAAGCTCACCGTGGTGTCGGGGGGCGGCGGGCCCGCGGTCTCCAGCACGATGGCCTCCGACAGGGGGAAGATCCGGATGCCGGCGGCCGGCGCGGTCTCGCCCTCACCCGACGAGCGGGAGCCGCCGCAGGCTGCCGCCGCGAGACAGAGCCAGCTTGCCCGTCCCCCGAGCCCCCGGAATATTCCGGCCATCGGCCCCTTGGCAGTGAGAGGTGAACGGTGAGAGGTATGCGGTGCTCGCGCTGGACCTTCGCTCTGCTCGTCGGCGTCCAGGTGTCGCCCCTGACGGCGCAGGGCTGGGACTCACCCGAGGCGCTCGCGTTGGTCCGCCGGGCGGTGGACCAGCGCGCCGCCGTCGAGGCCGATTCGATGCTCCGGAGCTATCGGACCCGGGCCCACGGGTTCGTCTTCTTCCTCGCCCAGATCGGCGAGGGCCTCACCGAGCCGCCCCGGCTGGTGAAGGCCGACGAGCTGGACGTGGAAGTGTATTGGCAGGCACCCGACCACAGCAAGCAGGTGGTGCGCGGGTGGCGTGACGGGGCGTTTCTGCCGACCGACATCGACTATCACCGCGATCACCTGGGGATCGTCACCAACGACTTCGGCGACGTCATCCGGATCGGTGACGGCGACGAGGTGCGGGACGCGATCCACCCGCTGGCGCGCGCGGGACCGGCCGCCTACCAGTACGCCCTGGGCGATTCGCTCACCATTCGGGCCGGCGGTGGCGAGGTCACCGTGCGCGAGGTGCGGGTGCGGCCCCGCTCCTTCGCGCTGCCGCTGGTGGTCGGCACCCTGTACCTCGACGCCGGGACGGCGGAGCCGGTGCGGTTCCGCTTCAGCTTCACGCCGGCCGCCTACCTCGACCGCCAGCTGGAGGACATCACCATCGTTCTGGAGAACGGACGGTTCGAGAACCGCTGGTGGCTTCCGTACCGGCAGGAGATCGAGATCCGCCGCCGGGCCAGCTTCCTCGACTTTCCGGCGCGGGGCATCATCCGAGGACGCTGGGAGATCGCCGAGTACGACCTGAACGTAGCCCTGCCGCCCGGTGTGCTCGCCGGCCCCGCGATCGGCGGGCTCGCGAGACCGAGGCCCGACGACTCCACCTGGGATGCGCCGCTGTCGGAGGCCATCGCCGGCGTCGCGGCTCCGGTCAACCGGCAGGACATGGAGGCGCTCCGGGTCGAGGTCGAACGCATCGCCGGATCGCGCATGCTGGGCGGGCTCCCTTCCAACCGGGCGGCGACCGGGTCGTTGAGCGACGTCGCGCGGGTCAACCGGGTACAAGGCCTCGCGCTCGGCTTCGGCGGGGTGCTCGGCCTTCGCGGTAGCCGGATCCAACTGCGGCCGCAGATCGGGTACGGGACCTCGGACCACCGGGTCACGGGCGGACTCACCGCGCTCGCGGGCACCGGCGCCACTCAGTTCTGGCTCGGCGCCGAACGGCGGATCCGCGATCTCGCCGACCTGCCGGTGATCTCGCCAGCGCTCAACTCACTGCTGGCGCAGGAGGCCGGCGACGACTACGGCGACTACGTGCTGCTCAACAGCGTCGCCGCCGGCGTCCGGCATCGGTTGGGCGGCCGCACCTCGCTCTCGCTGCAGGTGGGTCTGGAGGAGAGCCGCTCGGTAGTGGTGGCCTCATCTCCCGCGAATGGGCGGTACCGGCCCAATCCGCCCCTCGGCGCGGGAACCTATCGCTTCGTGCGCGCCGCGGCGGAGCGCGCGAGCGGAGGAATCGCGGTGCGGCAGGATCTGCAGGGCCGGTTCGGGATCGAGGCGGGCGAGGGCCCGGGAGAATATCTGCGCGCGACGGCGGAAGGGCGCTGGCTCCAGAGTGCCGGCGCGGGCCAGCTTCTGTCCCGGGCCTACCTCGGCGTGGGCACCGACGGTCTGCCGGCGTACCGCAGCTTCGTGCTCGGCGGCAGGGGCACCCTGGTGGGAGAGCCGTTCCGGGCCTATGGCGGAAGAACCGTCGCGCTGGCCCAGGTGGAGTGGCGGTTCGAGGTGCCGTTCCCCGCCATCTCGATGGGATCGTTCGCCAGCACCGGCCGTCATCTCACCGTGGCGCCCTTCGTGGCCGCCGGCTGGTCGGAGCGCCCGGTGACGGGGCTTCCCTGGCGTAGTACCGACGGGGTGCGGCCGGTCGCCGGGGTCGCCCTCGAGTGGCTGATGCGACTGATCCGCCTGGAGCTGGGGGTGGGGTTGAGAGATGGCCGGGTGGGAGTGAGCGTCGACGTGAATCGGGACTGGTGGGGGCTATTGTGATGGCGCCCAACCGGTGGTCGCGGCTAGATTTCCGCACTCCGCAATCACCCCGAGCCGCCTGATGCAGTTCTTGGACGAATGGCTGGTCTCCAGCGTCGAGGCATTGTTGCCCGGCGTTGCTCTCGCGGCGCTTCGTAAGGAAAGCGCGCCGGGGCCGGTGTCGCTGTGGGAAACAGTGGTACACCGGAAGCTGCTCGCCGACGAGCAGGTGCTCGCAGCGGTGGCCACGCGCTTCCGCTTTCCGATCGCGGACACGTCGCGGATCGATGCGCGGGTCATTCAGGCCGTGCCCGAGCAGCTCGCCCGCCGCTTCAACGTGGTGCCGGTCGGGCAGACCGACTCCTATCTCGAGATCGCCACCGCCAACCCGTTCGACATCGACGCCGAAAAGGCGCTGGCCTTCGCCACGGGCCGCGAGGTGCGGATGCTCCTCGCCTCGCCGTCGCGGATCAAGGCCAAGATCGACGAGCTGTACCACGCCGGCGAGGAGATCGTCTCCCGGCTGCTCGCGGGCATCGGCGAAGACATGGAGGTGAAGGAGCTCACCGAGGAGGACGACGAGCTCGCCGGGGCCAGCGCCGAGGAGGCCAGCCAGCGCCCGATCATCCGGCTGGTGGACATGATGCTCGCGGATGGCGTGGTGAGCCGCGCCAGCGACATCCACGTCGAGCCGATCGAGGGCGGCGTGGTGGTGCGCTACCGGATCGACGGGGTCCTGCGCCAGGTGATGAAGATTCCCCGCAACGCCGGAATCCCCCTCATCTCCCGCATCAAGATCATGTCGGGGCTGGATATCGCGGACCGGCTCCGGCCGCAGGACGGCCGGTCGCGGGTCTCGGTCAACGGCGAGGCGGTGGACCTCCGGGTCTCGACGCTGCCCGCCTCGCTGGGCGAGAAAGTCGTCATCCGCATCCTGAGCCAGCGCGCCACGGTCCTCAATCTGGTAGCGCTGGGCATGCACCAGGACGAGCAGGACGCGGTCACGCGGCTGCTCACCAACAAGGAGGGGATCATCCTGGTCACCGGGCCCACCGGCTCGGGTAAGACCACGACGCTCTACTCGGCGCTCCGCATGGTCCAGAACGAGGGCGTCAACATTGTCACCGTGGAAGACCCGGTGGAATATCGGCTGGGGGAAAACATCGTCCAGGTCCAGGTGCACGACAAGGCCGGTCTCACCTTCGCCTCGGCGCTGCGCTCGATCCTCCGCCAGGATCCCGACGTCGTCCTGATCGGCGAGATCCGCGACCAGGAGACCGCCCAGATCGCGCTGCAGGCGTCGCTCACCGGGCACCTGGTGCTCTCTACCCTGCACACCAACGACGCGCCCAATGCGGTGACCCGGCTGGTGGATATGGGAATGGAGCCGTACAAGATCGCCTCCGCCTTGCGCGGGGTGATCGCGCAACGGCTGATGCGCCGCCTGTGCAGGGTCTGCACCCAGCCGACCGAGGAGCCGCCGACGGAGCGCGTCGCCCGCTTCGTTCCGTCGGGCACCCGGCTGTTCCGCGGCGTGGGGTGCCCGGAGTGCGCCATGACCGGCTATCGCGGCCGGTTCAGCATCCTGGAAGTCCTCACCATGAACTCCGATCTGGAGCGGCGGATCGGCCAGGGCGCCACCGCCGATCAGATCGCCACCGCCGCCCGAAGCAACGGCATGCGCTCGCTCTTCGACAGCGGGCTCCGGCACGTCCTGGCGGGTGAGTCGAGCCTGGAGGAGCTGCTTCGGGTCACCGACGTCCCGCTGGAAGAAGCCGAGGCGCCCGCCCCCCGCGAGCGGTCCTCCGGCCGCGCCCCGGCCGGCTCGGCCCCGCCCCCGGTGCCGCCATCCATCCCGGTGGCGACCACGCCCGGGGTCTCGCTCGATTTCGCGGAGTCGCTCGAGCTGGTGGACGAGCCGCCAGCCGCGGACGGCGCCGTGGCCGCGGGCCGCGGAGCAGGGACCTGCGTGCTCCTGGTGGAAGACGAGGACCAGCTCCGCCGGGTCATGAAGGACCTGCTGGAACGCGACGGTTACACCGTGGCCGAGGCCCGGGATGGGGTGCAGGCGCTCGACCAGGTGGACCGGTTCGCGCCCGACCTCATCATTCTCGACCTCAATCTTCCGGGGCTCGACGGCTACAGCGTGTTGACCCAACTGCGCTCCCGGCCGGCTACCCGCGCCATCCCCGTCATGGTGCTGACCGCCAAGGCCGACGAGGACAACGAGGTCCGGGTATTCGAGCTGGGGGCCGCCGACTTCATCACCAAGCCGTTCCGGGCCCGCGCCCTGTCCGCACGGCTGGAGGCGGTCCTTGGCCGCCACCGCGCTTGAGCCGGCCGCCGACACCCGCCCCTTCTTCCATCCCCGTCCGACCGACCGCTCGCGAATCCACCGTCCCGGGGGGCGCCCTCCCCGATGGCGCGGAGGGACTCGCGCTGGTGAAGCCCGGCGTACGGGCCCAGGCAGGCTACACCCTCCGCTCCCCGGCCACGGGGCGGAAGCTGAACCAGAACGAATGCCCGCACGATCTCCCGGCCGACCTGAAGCAGGCCGTGCTGGAGCGCGCGGCGGCGGCGCCGTGGCAGCGCTATCCCGAATTCGTGCCCCGGCAGCTGGCGGAGCGGCTCGCGGCGCACTACGGATGGGTGCCCGAGGGCATCGTCGTGGGCAACGGCTCCAACGAGCTGATCCAGGCGACACTCTCGGTCGTGCTCGGCGAGGGCGAGTCGGTCGTGGCGCCCTCGCCGACGTTCTCGCTCTACCGGCTGCTCACCGGCGTGCTCGGCGGGCGCTACGTGGCGGCCCCGCTCACTCCAGCGTTCGAGTTCGACGTGGACCGGATCGTGGAGACGGCGGTGCGGGAGCGCGCGCGGGTGGTGGTGCTCAACTCGCCCAACAACCCCACCGGCTCGGCCCTCCCCGAGGGGGCGGTCGAGCGGATCGTGTCCGAGACCGGCGCGCTGGTCCTCTGTGACGAGGCCTACCAGGACTTCGGCGGCCCCACCGCGATCCCGCTGCTCCGGGCAACTTCCCGGGTCGTGGTCCTGCGCACCTTCTCCAAGGCGATGGGAATGGCGGGGCTCCGCTTCGGGCTGGCGCTGGCGCACCCGGAGGTGGCGGGAGAGCTGGCCAAGGGGAAGCTCCCCTACAACGTGAACGTCGTCACTCTCGCGGCCGCCGGCATCGCGCTGGACCATGCCGCCGTGTTCGCCGCCCGAACCCGGGCGGTGGTCGAGACCCGCGAGCGGTTCCTGCCCCGGCTGGCTCGGCTGCCGGGCATCGACGTGATTCCCACCTGGGCCAATTTCGTGCTGATCCGCTGCCATGCCAGGCCGGCGAGCGACGTCTTCCGCCGGCTGTATGAAGATCACGGGATCCTGGTCCGCGACGTCTCCCACAACGGCGAGCTGTCCCAGTGTCTGCGGATCACCATCGGGACCGAGGACGACATGGAGGCGGTGCTGGTGGCGCTGCGGCAGATCCTCACCTCCGACACGGAGGCCTCGTGACCGCGCGGGTGGGCGAGATCCGGCGCGCGACCAAGGAGACCGAGCTCTTCGTCCGGGTCGACCTCGACGGCCGGGGCGAGGCGAGGGTGAATACCGGCATCGGCTTCTTCGACCACATGCTCGAGGCGCTGGCTCGCCACGGGCTGCTCGACCTCACCGTCGAAGCGCGGGGAGACCTGCACGTGGACGGGCACCATACGGTGGAGGACACCGGCATCGCGATCGGCGGGGCCATCGCCCGGGCGCTGGGCGATCGGGCCGGGATCCGCCGCTACGGGGATGCGCTGGTCCCGCTCGACGAGGCGCTGGTTCGTGCCGTGGTGGACGTCTCGGGGCGGCCCTATCTCCATTACGACATCGAGATCGCCAAGTGGCAGCTGCTGGGGGACTACGACGTGTTCCTCACCCCCGAATTCTTCCGCGCGGTGGTGCTCAACGCCGGCCTCACCGCGCACATCGATCTGGTACGGGGCGACAATCCGCACCACATCGTCGAGGCCGCGTTCAAGGCGTTCGCCCGGGCGCTGGACGCGGCCACCGCGATCGACCCGCGGGTCGCCGGCGTGCCCTCCACCAAGGGGACGCTATGATCGCCGTGGTGGACTACGGAGTCAACAACCTGAAGAGCGTGGTCCGCGCGCTCGAGGCCGGCGGCCACCGTGCCACGCTCACCACCGACCCCGAGGCGGTGCGCACCGCCGACCGGGTCCTGGTGCCCGGCGTGGGCAATTTCGGGCAGGGCTCGCGAAACCTCGCGGAAACCGGGTTGGGCGAGGCGGTACGCGAAGCCGCGGGCGCCGGCCGGCCGGTGATGGGGATCTGCCTGGGGCTCCAGCTGCTGTTCGAGACCAGCGAGGAGGCCGCGGACGCGCGCGGACTCGGGCTCCTTCCCGGAAAGGTGTGCCGCTTCGCCACCGCGCTCCACGTGCCGCATGTGGGTTGGGCCCGGGTGGACCTGACCCAGGCGGGCCGCCGCCACGCGATGCTGGGACCCCTGTTCGGCGAGGCGCCGCGATTCTTCTACCACGTGCACAGCTATCACCCGAGCGAGCTCCCAGCGGACTCGGTGCTCGCCACTGGCGAGTACGGCGCCGTGTTTCCGACGCTGGTCGGCCAGGCGACGGTGATCGGCGCGCAGTTCCACCCGGAGAAGTCTCAGCGCGCCGGCATCGAGCTGCTCGACGCCTTTGCCCGGTGGCATCCATGACCTCGATCCGGGTGTCGCTGGTGGATCTCTACGTGCTTCGGCAAGGCGACGCGGGGCTCGAATGCCTCGCCCTCCGCCGCGCAGTGGGTGGCCGGTGTCCGGGCTCCTGGGAGACGGTACACGGCCACATCGAGGAGGGCGAGCGCCCCTGGCAGGCGGCCCAGCGGGAGCTGGAGGAAGAAACCGGCCTGGTGCCCGGTCGGCTCTACAACCTGAGCCGGGTGGAGACCTTCTATCAGCACCGGCTGGACGAGGTGGCACTGGTGCCGGTGTTCGTGGCTTTCGTGCCGGCCGGCGCGGCCGTGCGACTCGGACCGGAGCACGACCGGCACGAGTGGCTCACGCCGGCGGAGGCGACAACCCGTTTCGCGTGGCCCCGCGAGCGCCGGGCGCTGGAGGACGCCCTCCTCCTGCTCGGCTCGGGAAACGGCGGCGCGGTCGAGGACGTGCTGCGGGTATGCTAGCCCGGCGGATCATTCCCTGTCTCGACGTGGCGGGCGGCAGGGTGGTGAAGGGGGTCCACTTCGAGACGTTGCGCGACGCGGGCGACCCGGTGGAGCAGGCCACCCGGTACGACGCCGAGGGCGCCGATGAGCTGGTTCTCCTCGACATCTCGGCGAGCCCCGAGGAGCGTCGCACCACCCTGGAGATGGTGGGCCGGGTGGCCGACTCGATCTTCATTCCCTTCACGGTGGGTGGCGGGATCCGCTCGGTGGCCGACGCCGGGGCCGCGCTCCGCGCCGGGGCCGACAAGGTTTCGGTGAACACTGCCGCCGTGCGCGATCCGTCGCTGGTTTCGCGCCTCGCGGAACACTTCGGCAGTCAGTGCGTCGTCGCGGCGGTGGACGTGAAACGGATCGACGGGCGTCTCGCCGTGGTGGTCAATGGTGGGCGGGAGGAGACGCCGCTGGAAGCCATCGCCTGGATGCGGGAGCTCGAGGCCCTCGGCGCCGGCGAGATTCTGCTCACCTCGATGGATCGAGACGGAACCGGGTCCGGCTACGACCTCGACCTGCTCCGCAGCGCCGCATCCGCCGTCGGAATCCCGGTCATCGCCTCGGGCGGCGCCGGCAATCTCGGCCACCTGGCCGAGGCGCTCGAGGCGGGGGCGCACGGCGTGCTCGCCGCCACGATATTCCACTTTCGCGGCTCGTCGCTCCCCGAGGCGCGCGCCTTCCTCCGTGAGCGGGGCTATCCGGTACGGCCATGACGCTGCTGCTGTCGTTCGTTCTCACGCTGATGCCCGGTCTCCTCGCCCTCGACCGCGCCGGGGCGCCCTGCATCCGCCCGGTCCGGGCCGGCACTCAGGTTCAGGGCGAGGTGCGGGTCTGCCCCGGCCGCTACCGGGTGGCGGATCCCTCCGAGCGGGGCGTCATCGTCGCCGCCGCGTCGGGCACCCGGATCGATCTCACCGGCGTGGTGCTGGAGAGCGGCGACTCGGTAGCGGCCCGCTTCGTGGGGATAGGCGTAACCAGTAAGGACGTGGACCGGGTCGCCGTGCTGGGTGGCACGATCAAGGGGTATCGCATCGGCCTCCGCATCGAGGGGGGGCGGGGTCATCGGATCTCGGGGACCGATCTCTCCGGCAGCCGGAGTGACGCGCTGCGCTCCACCGCGGCTCAGCCCGATACCGCCGACCGGCTGGATCCGCTGCACCTCGCGGCGTTCGCCGGCTCGGGGTCCGGCCTGGTGCTGGTGCGGACCGTGGCGGCGAGCGTGACCGGGGTGACGGCCAGGTCCGGGCAGAACGGCATCGGCCTGATCGACGCGCGGGAGAGCTACATCTCCGACAACGAGCTCACCGGCAACTCGGGCTGGGCCATCAGCCTCTGGAGCTCGTCGCGCAACCTGCTGGTCGGAAACCGGGCGCATCACACGGTGCGGTGCGCACCACCCACGGTGGACTGCGGCGCCGCCGCGATCCTGCTCCGCGAGGGAAGCGACTCGAACACCATCTCGGAGAACGATCTCACCGCCTCGAGCACCGGCTTCCGCATCACCGGCGAGCCGCCGCTCTCCCGGCCCTCGATCGGCAACCTGGTCTACCGCAACGACGCGTCGGCCAGCGGCGCGGCGTTCGTCGCCAGCCACACCTGGAGCACCACTTTTCTGGAGAATCGGGGCGACAGCGCGGCCTACGGGTTCCGGCTCGACCACCTGAACGGCAGCGCCGCCCGGGCCAACACCGTGATCGGCTCGCGCATCGCCGGAATCGCGCTGGAGCACGGCAGCGACAACACGCTGGAGGCCAACGTGCTTCTGGGCGGGCGGGCGGGCATCATGGTCACGGCCCCGAACCGAAACGGACCCGCGAGCCGCGGCCACCGGATCGACGATAACGTTGTCGGTGGAGCGGAGCAGGGGATCGTGCTTCAGGGCACCAGCGGCAGCCGGGTGCGCGGAAATCTGCTCGATGGGTTGGTGGACGGCCTGGTGATCGACAACATCGGCCATGGAACGGAAGTCACCGGCAACGTCTTCCTCCGCGCCACCGGCTGGTTCATCGAGGCCCCCGATCTGGTGGCGGGAGGGAACTACTGGGCCACCGCCGACGCGGGGGCGGCCTCCGCCCGGGTAAAGGGGCGCGTCAGCGTTCTTCCGTGGCGGCCGGCGAGCGCGGCAGGGTACTAGCGAAGATCTCCTCGGCCAATGCGCTCAGGTCTCGCACGCTGAACGGCTTTCGGGCCCGGCGGACGAGGGCATCGAGGGCCGAGTCAGGCAGGTCGCCATTTCCCGAGATGCCAAGCACCACCCGGGCGCACGCCTCGGGGCGATGGAGCGCCAAGGCCTGCACGAACAGCTCCGACGGCCCGGCTGTCGCCAGCGCGTCGGCGACGATGAGGTCGAAGTCGCGCTCCTTCAGCATCCGAAGTCCCTGGCTCCCAGAGCGCACCGCCTCCACCACGTGGCCCTGGGGGGTGAAGAGCGCGCTCACCAACCGGTGCACGCCCGGGTCGTCATCCACCACCAGGATGCGGTGACAGACCGGCCGCGCGGCGCTCGTGGGTGACCCTTCGGTCGGACCCCCCTCCGGCGGATGGAATCCCGGCAGGCTGATCCGGAACTCCGCCCCGCCCTCCGGCGGCACCTCGTATCCCAGAATCCCGCCGTGCGCCTTGACCAGCCCGTAGCTGAGGGACAGCCCCAGACCGGTGCCCTCGCCGGGGGCCTTGGTGGTGAAGAACGGGGTGAACAGATAGGAGACCAGGTGCGGAGGAACCCCGGGTCCCGAGTCGCGCACACGGAGCGCGGCTGTACCGTTCTGCAGGGCGGTTTCCAGCCTGATGCGGCGAGGCCGGCCGGGCTCGAGCTGGCTCACCGCGTGCACCGCGTTGTTCACCAGGTTCAAGAGCACCTGCTGCAGCTCGTAGCGGTCGCCCAGGACGACGACCGGTTCCGGGCTCAGCTGGGACTCCAGCTCGATGCCGTGGAGCTGCAGCTCGTAGACGATGAGCAGCGAGGTGCGCGCGGCGACGTCGTTCAGGTCCACCGCGGCCTTCTCCGCCACGCCCTTCCGCGCGAAGGTCAGCAGGTTGCGCACGATTCGGCCGGCGCGCTCGGCCTGGTCGTGGATGACCCGCAGGTGCTCGTGCGGAAAATCGGGGTGCGGCTCCCGCTCCAGGAGCAGCTCGGTGAGGCCCGCGATCGAGGTCAGCGGATTGTTCAGTTCGTGGGCCACGCCGGAGACGAGCTGGCCGATGGAAGCCATCTTGTCGTTCTGGATGAGCTGGGCCTCCAGGATACGCTGCTCGGTCACATCCTCGACCAGGATGACGACCGACCCGGTGCCCGCTGAGGGGGGCCGGCCGGGCTGGTCGGCGAACGGAGCCGCGGTGAGACGGAGCACGCGCTGGGTCCGCTCCAGCCGGACGACCAGCGGCGCGGTCCGCTGCCGCCGATAGGCGGCGCTGATCAGTTCCTCCACCGCCTCGGAGCTGCCGAAGAGGGTGGCACAGAAGCCGCGACCGACCAGCTCGCTCTCGCTCAGCTCGCTGAGCGCGGCCAACGCCCGGTTGGCGCGGAGCACGGCGCCGGAGGGCCCCACCACCGCGATGCCCTCGGTCAGGGCGTTGAAGGCGGTCTCCCACTCCTCCTTGCTCTGGCGCACGATCTCGTAGAGCCGGCTGTTGGCCAGCACCACGGACGCGTTGGTCGCGACGGTGGAGAGCAGCCAGAGGTCCTCGGTGGTGAAGGGCCCTCCCTGGCGGTCGGCCACGGCCAGTGCGCCCATGGTGAGCCCCTGGGACCGGAGGGGGGCCACGGCGGCGGAGCGCACCGTCGTGCCGGCGATGAGGTTCACCGTCGGTGTGCCGACGCCCTGCGCCACCTCGATCCGCTCCCGGGTGATGGCGAACTGGACCAGGCCGGCGTCGCTCTCGTCCGCCTTACGGCCCTGGAGCGCTTCGAGCGTGCCAGTGGCGGCCACGACGCGGAGCCGCTGGGCCCGGGCGTCGTCCGCCAGCACCACGATCGCGCCGTCGGTCTGGAGGAAGCGGCCGGCGTAGCGGGCCACCTGGTCCACGATCCGGTCGAGCTGGATCGACTCGGAGAGGACGTAGCTCAGCTCCTGGAGCGAGAACAGCTCGCTGATCCGCCGGTCGAGCTGGCTGGCCAGCGCGTTGGACTTGCCTTCCGCGTCCCGCACCCGCCGCCGGCCCCGGGCGATGGCCACCCAGAAGCTGGCCGAGATGGTGACCACGGCGACGAGCCCGAGCCACCAGATCCGGTCGTCCACGAACCAGACGAACACTCCGAGCAAGCTCACCGCGACGGCGTGGAGCGGAACCTCCCACTCGCGGCGCCAGGCGGCCAGCAGCACGATGAGCGAGCCGGCCAGGCCCGCGCCCTGTGCGAACAGGCTCGGCATGCCGCCGAGGGCCGAGGCGACGAGGGCGCTCGCGAGGAGCGCCCAGGCGGCGATCGCGGAGGGAGAGAGGTACCAGCGCTCTCGCGGCCGGGCCAGGGCTATGGCTCCTTCGACTCACGTCGGGCGACGCGCTCGGTGATATACGCCTCCGGAGGTGCGTTGGGCTTGATCCGGATGGACTTGGCGGGGATGCCGACGTTGACGTGATAGGGCCGCACGTCCTTGGTGGCCACGGCCACGGCCCCCACCATGGCGTTGCGGCCCACCCGCACACCCGCCAGCACCGTCGCGTGGTAGGTGATGCGCACGTCGTCCTCCAGGACGGTGGAGGCGTTGGTCACCTCCTTCTGATCCACGATACTGTGGGTGTGGCTGTAGATGTTGGCGTAGTCCGAGATGCTCACCCGGTTCCCCAGCGTGATCCCTCCGCGGTCATCCAGCAGCACGTGGCGATGCACCACGACGTCGTCGCCCACCTGGAGCCGGTACCCGTAGGAGAACTCGGTGAACTGGAAGCACTTGAAGTTCCGCCCGCAGCGCGCGAAGAGGTGCGCGGCGAGCAGCCGGCGGAACCGCACCCCGAGGTGGACGTTCTGCCCGCCGAGCGGCGAGCGGTCGAAGCTGTACCAGAGCCAGAGGAGCGGCTTCACCCGGGCGAAGCGGGCCTGGTCCACGTCAGCGTAGTACTCAGGCTCCAGCGTGATGTTGCGGGGATCCAGCGAGAGCAGGGCGAGGCGGGCCGCCGGAGACGTCTCGTCGTCGGCCATGCGCTGGTCGTAGTCGCCGAAGCCGGGGTAGTAGAGCTGGTAGAGGACGTCCCGTGTGAGCAGCGCCCAGTCGGCGCCGGGTTCTCCCAGCCGGCCTTCCAGCTCGGCGAGCCAGGCGTCGTAGACCCGGTTCGTCGCGTCGGGCACGGCGACCGTGCGCAACGGCAGGTGTGGCATCGTGAGCTCCGGCAGGTGAATGCGGCGCCGGCGCGCCGCGGGATACCGGAAATCTCCCCGGGTGGAGATTGGCGGGCAAGCCGCCGGCGGGCAGCTAGCGCCGGGCGGCGGCCCCGCTGTCGGGACGGGTCAGCCGCGAGCGGGCGGCCACCCGGCTGCGCTCGCGGTCCAGGACCACCTGCTTGTTCCGCCAGTCCTCGGAGGTGCGACCCTGATAGGAAAAGGTGAAGTCGTCGGTCACCGGCAAGAGCTCCTCGAAGAGGAAGACCGCGCTCACCTGCTCGCGAAGGTTGAGCTGCTGCGAAGTGAAGCGGGGCGTGAAGGGCACGATGCCGCGAGGCCGCAGCTCCTGGCTCCGGATCCCCAGGCTGAGGGTGGACGGATCGAAGCGCGCCCCCTCCCGCCCGCCGAAGAAAGTGACCAGCGCGAGCCCCGGCGCGCTGATTCCCGCAAGCCTGGCCAGCGAGTCGATCGTGGAGCGGCGGGAATGGACCAGGCTCTGGAGTGACTCGTAGGAGTCTCTGGCGAGCAGCCGGGTGACCCGCTCGTCGAGCGGCACCAGGCGCACCTCCAGCTCCTCGGTCCCCACCCGCAGGGCCAGGTCGCTCTGCTTTAGGGAGCCGAACCCGGCCGGCATTAGCGCCTCGGTGTCGTCCCGGTCGTCCTGGGCCAGCGCCGGCGCCGCCGCCAGGCACGCCCAGGCGCATCCCAGCAGCGCAATCGTCCTCATGGTGGCCCTCCCACGGTCTCGAGGATGCTCTCTGCCAGCTCCGTCATGCCTTGGCGGGACTTGATGCTGGTGAGCTGCACCTGGCTCTGGGGCAACCCGAGTGCCACGGCGATATCACAGGTACGGGAGAGGCCCGTGGTCCGGGTCAGCTTGTCCGCCTTGGTCAGGACGGCGAGCACCGGCCGCCCGCTCTCGATCAACAGGTCCTGGATCTCCAGATCGTCCTTCGACGGGTCGTGCCGGACGTCCAGCAGCCAGACCACACCGGCGAGGGTTGGCCGTTCCATCAGGTAGCGGGTGATCAGCGTTCTGTAGCCGGCGCGCGCGGCCTTGCCCGCCCGGGCGAACCCATAGCCTGGCAGGTCGATCAGATAGAGCCGGGGCAACCGAAAGGCGTTCAACAGCGTCGTCTTTCCGGGGGTCCCGCTGACCCGCGCCAGCCCCGGCCGCCCGACCAGGGTGTTCAAGAGGCTCGACTTGCCCACGTTGGAGCGGCCGATGAAGGCAACCTCGGGCAACGCCGGATCGAGCCGGACCAGGGGATCGGGAAAGGAGCCCACGAACTCCACCGGGAGCTCGCTCATGGGGTTCGGCGGAACGCCGGAACGCCGGAACGGCGGAAGGTGCGCTGAGCCCCCTTCCGCCGTTCCGCCCCCTCGCTTTGCTCGGGGCAGGCTGGTCCGCCCGCTGGTCACGCCTCCCGTTTCGTCCGCGCCCGCTCGGTCACGACCAGCGGGGCGACTCCCTCGGTGATGGCTTCCTTGGTGATGACGATCTCCCGCACGTCCTCCCGGTGGGGCAGGTCGAACATGATATCGGTCATCATGGTCTCGAGGATCGACCGGAGCCCGCGCGCCCCGGTCCCCCGCTTCAGGGCCTTCAGGGCCACCGCGCGGAGCGCCTCGGGATCGAAGGTGAGCCCCACGTCTTCCAGCTCGAACAGCTTCTTGTACTGCTTGGTGAGCGCGTTCTTGGGCTCGATCAGGATGCGCATCAGCGCCTCTTCGTCGAGCGCCTCCAGGGAGACCACCACCGGGAGCCGGCCCACCAGCTCGGGGATGAGCCCGAAGCGGAGCAGGTCGTCGGGCTCGACCTCGGCGTAGGGGTTCTTCTTGCTGAGCTCGGGGGAGCGCTTCCGCTCCCCGTCGGCGAAGCCGATCTGCTGCCGGCCGGTGCGGGCCTCGATGATCTTCTCCAGCCCGTCGAAGGCGCCGCCGCAGACGAACAGGATGTCCTTGGTGTTGATCTGGATGTATTCCTGCTGGGGGTGCTTCCGGCCACCCTGCGGGGGGACGGAGGCGATGGTGCCCTCGAGGATCTTGAGCAGGGCCTGCTGCACCCCTTCGCCGGAGACGTCGCGGGTGATGCTGGGGTTCTCCGACTTGCGGGCGATCTTGTCGATCTCGTCGATGTAGACGATGCCCCGCTCGCACTCCGCCACGTTGAACTCGCCCGCCTGGAGCAGCCGCACCAGGATGTTCTCCACGTCCTCGCCGACGTAGCCCGCCTCGGTGAGGGTGGTGGCGTCGGCGATGGTGAAGGGGACGTCGAGGATCCGGGCCAGGGTCTGCGCCAGCAGGGTCTTGCCGACGCCGGTGGGGCCGAGCAGGAGGATGTTCGACTTGTCGAGCTCGACGTCGCTGTCCCGGCCGTTCGAGGCGTTGATCCGCTTGTAGTGATTGTACACCGCCACGGCGAGCGTGCGCTTGGCCCGCTCCTGCCCGATCACGTACTGGTCCAGCACGTCCTTGATCTCACCCGGCGTGGGGACCTGGGTGATGCTGTCCGCGACCTCGCGCTCTTCGTCCTCCGCCAGGATCTCATTGC
>JACCRH010000510.1 GCA_013813675.1 Gemmatimonadales bacterium | reverse complement strand
CCGGGCGCCCGAGCCTCAGGGCGGGTACAACGTGGTCTTCCAGCCCTTTTCCGGCGGCAAGCCCTCCGGCGAGTACCAGGTCTTCGCCGATGGGTTCGCCGGCGCCAGCAAACAGCCGGGCACCGCCAAGCACCGGCCGTCGGGAGTCGCGGTGGGCTCGGACGGCGCGCTCTACGTGAGCGACGACAACGGCGGCCGGGTCTGGCGAGTGGTGTACCAGGGCAGTTGAGGCCACCGGCGGTGCGGCACGTGCGATTGCCAGCAGCCGCATCACTAGCATACTTCCTATCTTACGCCAGCTGATTTCAGTCATAGATGGCACAACTGACCAGAGAACCCTGCAGTTTGTGCAAAAATTCGCTCACACAAGTATTGCGCAACCCGGGACGAGGAGGTACAATCTCGTAGGGGCGCAACCGCGCGCCCTTCAGAACCCTCAAGCCTCAGGATCCGACAGGTGATGACCCGACCCCCCCTCCTGCTCGCGCTCCAGGATGCCGCGCCGGCCGTCGTGCCGGCCGACACCGCCTGGATGCTGGTGGCCACCGCGCTGGTGCTGCTGATGACGCCGGCCCTCGCGTTCTTCTACGGCGGTCTGGTCCGGTCGAAGAACTCGCTGAATACCATGATGATGAGCTTCGCGGCCCTGGGGGTGGTGGGGATCGTGTGGGCGCTCGCGGCCTACAGCCTGGCCTTCTCGGAAGGCAACGCGCTCATCGGGGGCACCGCCAACTTCTTCCTGAACGGCATCGGCCTCGAGGCGCAGGGCACGATCCCCCAGATCCTGTTCCTGATCTACCAGGGTACCTTCGCCATCATCACCGCGGCCCTGATCTCGGGCGCCGTGGTCGAGCGGATGCGCTTCGGGCCCTATGTCGCCTTCATAGCGCTGTGGACGCTCCTGGTCTATGCCCCGATGGCGCACTGGGTCTGGGGTGGCGGCTGGCTGATGACCCGGGGGGTGCTCGACTTCGCCGGCGGAACCGTGGTGCACATCAACGCCGGCGTCTCCGCCCTGGTGGCGGCGCTGGTGCTCGGCGTCCGGAAGGACTACGGCCGCCAGGCGATCCTGCCCCACAACGTGCCGTTCGTCCTTCTCGGCGCCGGCCTCCTCTGGTTCGGATGGTTCGGCTTCAACGGCGGCAGCGCGCTCGCCGCCAACGAGCTGGCGGCCCTCGCCTTCAGCAACACCGCCCTGGCGCCCATGGCCACGCTGGTGGTGTGGGTCTTCCTCGACTACTTCCGCACCGGCCGAGCCACCGCCGTCGGAGGCGCCACCGCCATCGTGGTGGGCCTCGTCGCCATCACCCCGGCGGCGGGGTTCGTGAGCCCCAGCGCCGCCCTGCTGCTCGGCGGCATCGCCGCGCTACCCAGCTACTTCGTCATCGTCGCCCGCTCGCGGACCAGGCTCGACGACTCGCTCGACGTCTTCGCCGGCCACGGCATCGGCGGCATCACCGGGGCCCTGCTCACCGGGGTCTTCGCCGAAAAGGCGTGGAACGCGGCGGGCGCCGACGGCCTGCTCGCCGGCAACCCGGCCCAGCTCGTCACCCAGGCCCTCGGCGTGGGCAGTGCCATCGTCTACTCCGCCGTGGCCACCTTCGCGCTGCTCAAGGTCCTCGGCTTCGTCACCGCGCTTCGGGCCGCGCCCAGGACCGAGGGCATGGGCATGGACGTGTCCCAGCACGGTGAAGAGGCCTACGCCAGCGGCGAAGGCTCGATCCTGGTGATTCACGAGGCGGGGCCCGACTCCACGCCCGCCCCTGTCCTCACTCCGCAAACCGCGGCGCGCTGACGCCGGGAGACGATCATGAAGCTCATCGTGGCCATCATCCGTCCCGATCGCCTGAACGAGGTGCTGGAGGCGCTGTACCGCGCCGAGGTGACGGGCCTGACGGTTTCCAGAGTCTTAGGGCACGGAGGCGAGACCGATCGGGTCGAGACCTACCGTGGCACCACCGTGAAAGTGGAACTGCAGGAGAAGGTGCGACTCGAGATCGGGGTATCCGACCCCTTCGTGAACGTCACCATCAGCGCCATCGTCGCCGCGGCGCACACCGGAGAGGTCGGGGACGGCAAGGTGTTCGTGATGGACGTGGAGCAGGTTCACCGGATTCGCACCGGTGAGCGAGACGAGGGGGCGGTCACGCCAGCGGTCGCGGTGTGAGCTAGCACTGGAAAGTTTGAGCGGCCCGGCCTCCCAGGAGTGCCGGGCCGCCTTGCGCTTGACAGATCGTACGCTATTCCGTACGATATATCGTACATCATGTCGTACGGAATAGCGGAGGTAGTCGCATGTGTAAAGACGATTGGGGCTTCGGGCACGGATTCGCCTTTCGGGGATTCCCCTTCGGCTCAGGCCGGCAGGGCCCCTGGAGCGGGTCGGGCCGCGGGGGGCGCCGCCGGAGCCAGATGTTCGAGTCCGGAGAAATGAAGTTCGTGATCCTCCGCCTGCTGAAGGAGAAGCCCCGGCACGGCTACGAGGTTATCAAGGCCCTGGAAGAGAAGTTGGCGGGGTACTACACGCCGTCGGCGGGCACGGTCTACCCCACCCTGCAACTGCTCGAGGACGAGGGATACGTCCGGGTGGTGGAGGCCGACGGGAAGAAGGTCTACCACGTCACGCCGGAGGGCGAGCGCTACCTGGAGGAGCATCGGGACCTGCTCGACGAGATCATCGACCGGGTGCGCGAGACGGTGCGCGACTTCGCGGGCGGCGGGATCGGTGAAGTGCAGACCGCCTTCGCCCACCTGGCGGGCACCACGTTCAAGCGGGTGTGGCGCCGAGGGCCCGACGACCCGGCGCTCAAGCGGGTGGCGGAAATCCTGAAGCAGGCAGCCGACGACGTGGAACGGGCCTGGCAGACCGGGGCGGTCTGACGAGAACAAGGAGAGACGACGATGTGGGGCTTTGCTTGGATGTTCTGGATGGTGCCGTTCCTGCTGTTCGTGGTCCTGACGCGACATTGGCGGCGGGACCGGTGGGCCCTGGCGGGACGGGGGATGCCGTCACCCCGGCTCGAGCGGGAGCTGGATGAGCATCGGGTCTATGTCGACGGGCTCGAGCGCCGGGTGGCCGAGCTGGAGGAACGGTTGGATTTCACCGAACGGCTGCTGGCCCAGCGCCCGGAAGGCGGGAGCTAGACCGAAGTTTTTACCCAGCCTCCCGGAAGCAGATCGCCCCACCCGAGCACTGGGTGGAGCGATTTTCGTGTCCAGCGGGCCGTGGAGCGGGGCTCCGCGGTGGACCTCGGGCGCCCGACCTGCCCGTGCGCTGGGTGACGGTGGAAGGTGTCCGGTTGCGCTATGTCGTCGCCGGGACCGACTACACCGCCGACCTCTTCATCGATAAGATTGGGGGCTTTCTCGAGCAGCTCGGCATCGAGCAGGCCGTGCTGGTGGGCGAATCGATCGGCGCCATGCGGTGCGGGAGCGGTACGGCGACATCGCCTGCCCGGTCCTGCTGCTCTATGGCGCGTGGGCCGGCTCCCCGCGACACTGCTGGCCGAACGCCTCTCGGGGTGAAGGAGGTTCCATACCTGACGCCATCGTGGTCGGCTCCGGTCCCAACGGTCTCGCGGCCGCGATCACGCTGGCGCGGGCCGGGGTCAAGACCGTGCTGCGGGAGGCGCAGGCGACGGTCGGCGGAGGCTTATGTTCGAGCCAGCTCACGTTGCCTGGCTTCGTCCACGACGTATGTTCCGCCGTCTACTCACTCGCGCTCTCTTCCCCCTTCTTTCGCACCTTGCCGCTCGGCGACCACGGCCTGGAGTGGATCCACCCGCCGGCCCCGCTCGCACACCCCCTGGACGACGGCACGGCCGCCTTGCTGGAGCGATCGATCGACGCGACCGCCGAGGGGCTTGGGGTCGGCGGCCGGGGCTGGCGACGGCTCCACGCACCGTTCGTTCGGGTGTGGGACGACATGGCACACGACGTGCTCGCGCCCCCGCTTCGCCCTCCTCGGCACCCGTTCCTGATGGCGCGGTTCGGCCTCCGCGGACTCCAGCCGGCAACTCGAGTCGCGCGCTCGCTGGAGGGCACGCACGCGCGAGCGCTGTTCGCGGGCAACGCCGCCCACTCCTTCCTGCCGCTGGAGACGCCGGGCACGGCGGCGTTCGGCCTGCTGCTGTCGATCGGGGCTCATGCGGTGGGCTGGCCGATCGCGCGGGGCGGTTCGCAGCGATTCGCCGATGCCCTCGCGGCTTACTTCCGCTCGCTCGGCGGCGAGATCGTGACCTCCGCACCCGTCGAAACCCTCGACGAACTCGAGGCCCGACTGGTACTGCTGGATCTCTCGCCCCGGCAAGTCCTGCGCATGGCTGGTGACAAGCTGCCGGCCGGATACCGCCGGGTGCTGGAGCGCTACCGCTATGGCTCCGCGGCGTTCAAGGTGGACTGGGCGCTGGACGGGCCGGTTCCGTGGACCGCCCCGGCGTGCGGCCGCGCGGGGACGGTCCACCTCGCCGGCACGCTGGAGGAAGTGGTGGCCTCGGAGGCGGCGCACTCGGCCGGCACCGTCCACGAACGTCCATTCGTGCTCTTCGTCCAGCCCACGCTCTTCGATGATTCCCGAGCTCCGGCGGGGAAGCACACCGCGTGGGCGTACTGCCACGTGCCCAACGGCTATGCGGGCGACGCCTCGGGCCGAATCGAGCGACAGGTCGAACGGTTCGCCCCGGGCTTCCGGGAGCGCATCCTGGCGCGCAGCGTCCTCACGCCCGCCGATTTCGAGCGTCGGAATGCGAACCTCATCGGCGGCGACATCAACGGGGGGGTAATGGACCTGCGCCAGATCTTCTCTCGACCGGTCGCGCGGCCGACGCCCTATCGCACCCCGCTCCGAGGCGTCTACCTCTGCTCGGCCTCGACCCCTCCCGGCGGAGGCGTGCACGGCATGAGCGGGCACCACGCCGCAAGGGCGGCGCTCGCGGACCTGGGCTAGCTGTCCGGTTCGCCACCCGAGGCGGTGGACGAGTACAAGCGGCGGTTCGCGCGGGAGGCGGTGCTGCGGGAGCGCACTGCTACCTGCTCCAAGCGGTAGGGGAGGGCCTTGCTAGCGCTCGTGGGTGGGCACCACCCGCCACTCGCCCGGCTCCAGCTCGAAGAGCTGGTTCATCTGGGCAGTCGTCACCCGAACCCGCCGCTTGGTCCGCAGGTGCTCCAGCACCTCTTCGCCGGCCAGAAGCTCACCCCTGATGGAATCGCGCAGCGGCTGGGAGCGGCTCCGCTCTGCGAGCGTGCCCCGCATGATCGCGGCGGTCTCCTTCATCGTGGTCAGCGCCTGCTCGGTGCGCCGGTTCATCTCACCCTGGCTGATCCCCCACGACTTCCAGATCTCAACCATGACGGGGAGACTGCGCGGAAACACCTCGGGCGGCGCCAGCAGCATGGTCACGTAGTACTGCCAGTAGCCACCTTGCAGCGGGGCGGTGTTGACCAGCGCGAACGCGCGGTATGGACGTCCGAGGTGATTTAGGTCGGCGAGTAGGTAGGCCGCCTCGCCGCCGTAGGTGAGTGGAGGGGACGGCTGCAAGGCGACGATCTGGAGCACCGGCGAGCCGGTCTGCCCGGTGACGAAGGCAAACGCTTGGGGCGGACGCATGTAGGGGCCGGCAAGAACGCCCGGCGCGGCGATGTGCGGCGGCCCCACCGGCATCGTGATGCCCAGCGCGACGCCCTCGCCTTCGGGGCCAGTGGCTTCCGCCGCGGCGCGCTGGGCGCTGGTGAGCCGCCACCCGGCGGGCAGAGTGATGCTGCCGCTTCCGTCGGGAAAGGCGATGCGTTGTTGGGCGAGCGCGGGCGTGCCCGCCAGCCCGCAAACGAGACTGGCCGCAGCGGCCGCGAAACCGAGCCCACCCAACCTGAGCATGGCGTGCTCTCCGATCTGAGGTGTAAAGGAGGGACTAGACGACGATCAGATCGCGCTGGTAGTCCTCCGGCGTGACGTCGAGGCCGTCCGCCCGGGCGTGGGCGTTCACCTCGCTTCGAAGGCCGATCTCACCGGGAATGTAGACACCGGGCTCGACCGAGAATCCGACCCCCGGGATGATGCGCCGGGAGTCGAAGCTCTCGGTGTCGTCGATCGTTGGGCCAAGGCCGTGCAGCCCCACGCGGTCGATCGAATGCCCGGTGCGGCAGACGATGCGATCGCCATAGCCCGCGGCGGCGATCACCGCGTACGCCGCCCGGTCGGCCTCCGCTCCGGCAACCGGCTCGCCGGCCTGGAGCCGGGCCCGCAGCAGGTCGAGCGCGGCGTCGCGCGCCCCTCGCACCACGGTCCACAGCTCGGCGGCGAGCGGCGAGGGCGGACCGATCGCGGCCATCCAGGTCTGGTCGGCATAGATGCCGCAGGGCTCCCGGGCCCACAGGTCGAACAGCAGAAGCTGACCCGGCACGATGGGCGACGAACCCTCGGCCGGGGCGTCGTAGTGGGGGCGCGCCGCGTGGGCACCGTACGAGACGCTCGGCGGGCTCTCGGTGACCAGGCCCGCGCGATCGAACGCCTCGAGCACCCAGCGGGTGACCTCGTGCTCGCTTACCGGATCTCCCGCCGCGGCGCGCTTGCCGATCCGGGCCAGGGCCGCGCGCGCGATCTCAGAGAGAATCGCCGCCGCCCGCCGGTGACCGGCCAGGTCTTCCGCCGTCCACACCGAGCAGTAGCGCGACACCAGCTCCGCGGAGGAGACCGGGGTGGCCCCGGCCGAGCGCACCAGCTCGAGGGTACCGGCCGGCACGTAGTCGCCGTAGGGAATCGCGCCGCCCGGTGAATACTCCATCGCCACGGTCCGCCCGCCCACCAGCGCCGCCAGCTCGCGCGGAAGCTCGTCGCGCCGAACCCAGACCACCCTGCGCCATGCCGACGGCCACTCCCGCCAGAGCTCCGCGTCCACCGCATGTACCAGCGCAACGGGCGTGGCGCTCCGCGAGAAGTACACGTAGGACCGGCGGGAGCCCACGGTCTCCGGCCCCACCACCGCGGCCATGATGGGATTGAGCCCGCGGAAGTCGAACAGCAGCCAGCCGTCCACTGGTTCGGCGAGCGCGGCGAGCGCGGCGTGGAGCGCGGGCAAGGCGGCGGGCGTGAGCATGGGTGGAGTCTACGGCGGAAGGCAAGCGGGGCAAGGGTAGATTGACACATAAGCCTGCTCTCGGCCGCCGTACTGCTGTTCTTCGTGATGGATCCGCTCGGCAACGTGCCCCTGTTCCTCTCGGCGCTGCGGCACGTCGATCCGGCGCGCTATCGCTTCGTCATCGTGCGCGAGCTGCAGCGAGCCGCACCGCTGGCCGGTCTGGCTCGGCGCGGTGATCCTGGCGTGGCTCGCCTCCGCCGTCATTCTATATTTCGCCAGCAACCTGCGACGGCTGCTGGGCGACCGCGGGCTCACGGCCGTCGAGCGGCTGATGGGCATGCTCCTGGTGATCGTGGCGGTGGAGATGCTGATGCGGGGCGTGGCGGAGTATCTTCGCGGGGCCGCGGGTTAGCTTTGGAGTAGATCCTGAACTGACCGGAGCTCTCATGTGCCGCAACATCAAGACACTAGCCAACTTCGCACCACCCGCCACGGACGACGAGATCCGGGCGTCGGCGCTGCAATTCGTCCGCAAGCTGAGCGGGGCCACGCGCCCCTCGCAGGCCAACGAGGCGGCGTTCGACCGGGCGGTGGACGAGGTGACCGCCGCCGCCCGGCGCCTGATCGATTCACTCGAGTCCCGCGGGTCGCCGCGCGACCGGGACGAGGAGGCACGGAAGGCGCGGGAGCGGTCCCGGAGGCGATTCGGGGAGGTCCAGACCTAGCGCCCCTGGCTCAATCCGCCAGACTGCCGATCAGCGCTCCGAGCGAGCTGCCCGCTCATGCTCTCCAATGATGCCTGCCGCCTCGCGACCGGGTGGCTGCTGGCCTTTACTCTTGCCGGGTGCCTTCCCGAGAAGCCCTCCGCCGCGACTTCGATGCCGATGAAGTCCGACTCCGCCGACGCCCCTTCCCCTGCCGCGGAGGGCGGGTGGCGCACGCTCTTCGGTGGCGGATCGCTCGACGCGTGGCGTGGATTCCGGAGCTCCAGGGTGCCGGCGGGCTGGCAGGTGGTCGACGGCGCACTCACTCGGGTCGGCCAAGCAGGCGACCTGATCACCCGCGACGAGTTCGGCAACTTCGAGCTGGCGCTCGAGTGGAACGTCGCCGAAGGCGGCAACAGCGGGATCATGTACCGGGTCACCGAGGACGCCCCGGCTACCTACCAGACCGGCCCGGAGATGCAGGTGCTCGACGACGCGCGCCACCAGGACGGCCAGTCACGGCTTACCGCGGCCGGTTCCGCCTATGGGCTGTACCCGGCGCCTGCCGGCGTGGTGAAGCCGGCCGGTGAGTGGAACGCGGTGCGGTTGGTCGTTCGGGGGAGCCACGTCCAGCATTGGCTCAACGGCACCAAGGTGGTCGAGTACGAGCTGGGCAATCCGGATTGGGAGGCGAAGGTCGCGGCCAGCAAGTTCAAGCAGTGGCCGGGTTATGGGCGCGCGGCCAGGGGCCACATCGCGCTGCAGGACCATGGCGACCGGGTGGCATACCGCGACATCAGGGTGCGAGCGCTCCCGTAACCGCGCCGTGGATGGCCGGCGGAGGTCCGTCAGGGACGGTGCGGGCGGAACACGATGTCGAACACCGGCGTCCAGCTCTTCCCGCCGTCGGCCGATCGCTCGGCTCTCTCCCGGACATCCCTTCCCTCCATCCACCAAGTCCCGCGGAGTAGCGAGGCCGTTCCGTCCGGGCTCTTCTCCGATCCGGTCAGCACCATGCGTCCGTTTCGGAAGCGCCCGTCCAGGAGCAGCAGCGTGCCCCGATTCGTCACCCAGCTCTGGTGCCACACCCCGCGGGAGGCGTCCCACAGGCTGTAGCTTTCCCCCGCCAAGCCATCGTTCTGCCGGTAGTCCTCCCGCAGCACGCAACCGTCGAGAAAGGCGCTCACTCGGGTCCGCGCCACGACCTTGGAGCTATCGGCGATCTCGTACGTGTTCCAGTCGCCGATCCAGAAATCGAATTGCCGGTACTCAGCGCCGTGGCACCCAGCCGCTGGCCTGGTCGCGGCCGGGCTCTCCTGCGCGTCCCCGGACCCGGCGGCCAGCGCCACCAGCAGGCCAGCCATCAGAATCGGCTGCATTCGGTAAATACCGTCTCTGGCTCGTCGTCAGGTTTGGCGCGCAGGGACTTGGACGTACTTCAGTGACACGGCTCCGAGATCCAGCGCCTTCCTCATTGGGCGCGCCCCGGTAGAAAGAACAGTAAACCAGCCCAGATTCCAGAAGATAGAATGCCGCGGGGGGGCAGACCCGCCGGAATCGGACCTGGAACTGTTTAGGCGTCCTCGCCGGCTTGGCCGCTCTCTGATGGCTCAGAAAGACCGCGCCCCCGGCCGGTCCCGATCCAGTCGGGCCGCCGAGGGCGCGTATAGTCTATCCTGCTGAACTGCAGACCACCAATAAATCAGCTGCTACGATTCAATTAGAGCGCGACGCATGTCCCAGCTTACTGCACCGCGTTCATCATGTCGAAGATCGGCAGGTACATCGCGATGACCATGCCGCCCACGATCACGCCGAGGATCACGATCATCGCCGGCTCCATCAGCGAGAGCAGCGCGCTCACCGCCACGTCGACCTCTTCGTCGTAGAAGTCCGCGATCTTGGTCAGCATCTCGTCCAGGCCGCCGGTCTGCTCGCCGACGGCGATCATGCTGATCACCATGGGCGGGAAGACCTTCGACTTCTCCAGCGGGGCCGCGATGGTCTCACCGCCGGCGATCGACTGGCGGGACTCCATCACTGCGTCGTGAATCACCCGGTTGCCCGCCGTCTTGGCCGTGATTTCCAGGCCGTCGAGGATCGACACGCCGGAGCTGACCAGGGTGCCCAGCGTCCGGGTGAACCGCGACACCGCCGACTTCCGGAGCATGTCGCCCAGCACCGGCGCCTTGAGCAGCAGCCCGTCGAGCTGCTTCCGGCCGTTGGGGGTGTTGTAGTACTGCCGGATGGCGAAGACGGCCGCGCCGACCGCGAGCAGCGCCGCCCACCAGTAGCCGATCAGGGCGTTCGACATCCCGATCACGATCCGGGTGGGCAGCGGCAGCTCCATGCCCGCCGAAGCGAACATGCTCTCGAACGTCGGAATCACGAAGATGAGCAGCACCGCGATGGCGATCAGGGCGACGCTGATGATGACGCCCGGGTAGACCATGGCGCCCTTCACCTTGCGCATCAGCGCGTCGTTCTTTTCCAGGAAGGTGGCCAGACGGAGCAGGATGGTATCCAGGATACCGCCCGCCTCGCCCGCGGCGACCATGTTGACGTAGAGGGCGCTAAACGCCTTGGGATGCTTGGAGAACGCGTCCGCCAGAGTGTGGCCCGACTCGACGTCGTAGACCACCGCCTTGGTGACGTCCCGGAGCGCCTTGTTCTCGGTCTGCTGGGCCAGGATGTTCAGCGACTGCACCAGCGGCAGGCCTGCGTTGATCATGGTCGCGAACTGCCGGGTGAAGATGACGATGTCGCGGGTCTTGATGCGCTGGCCGCCGAAGCTGATGTTGATCTGCTTGGGCGCTTCCCGGACGCTCACCAGGATCAGCCGGTTCTTGCGCAGGTAGGCGCTGACCTCGTCCTTGCTCGGCGCGTCGAGCTGGCCCTTCTGGATCTGGCCGCTCGGTGCCCGGGCGGTGTATTCGAACATCGGCATGTGGTG
>JACCRH010000507.1 GCA_013813675.1 Gemmatimonadales bacterium | reverse complement strand
GCGCTCGTGACATGGCGCCCGGCGGCCTCACGAAGTCCGGGATCATCCTCGGCATGGGTGAGGAGTGGGACGAGCTCCTGGTGTGCATGCGGGATCTCCGGCGGAGCGACGTCAACATCCTCACGCTCGGGCAGTACCTCCGTCCGTCGGCGGGACACCTGCCGGTCGCGCGGTACTACACGCCGGATGAATTCGCCGAGCTTCGCGATATCGGCCTCGGTATGGGGTTCACCCATGTGCAGTCGAGCCCCCTCACCCGGTCGTCGTATCACGCGTGGGAGCAAGCGCGCTCCTCCGGAGCGCGTGCTGAGCGCGGCGAAGGATCTTCCGCCTGATGGCCACCACCGCGCCCGCCCGCTCGCGCCCCCGAGGCGGACTCGATCCCGCGCGGGCCGATGTCTACCGCGACTGGCTCCGCCAGATGCTCCTCATCCGCCGGTTCGAGGAGAAGGCCGGCGAGGCGTACAGCCTGGGGAAGATCGGCGGCTTCTGCCACCTGTATATCGGGCAGGAGGCGGTGGCGGTAGGGAGCCTCGCCGCGCTGGGGCCGGACGACTACATCACCTGCTCATACCGCGAGCACGGGCACGCCCTGGCCCGCGGGATCACCGCCCAGACCGTGATGGCCGAGCTGTTCGGCAAGGCGGCGGGCAGCTCCAAGGGCAAAGGCGGCTCGATGCATCTGTTCGACGCCTCCCTCGGATTTCTCGGCGGGCATGGGATCGTCGGCGGGCACATTCCCCTGGCCACCGGGATGGCGTTCGCGGCCAAGTATCGCGGCACCGAGCAGGTGGCGGTCTGCTATTTCGGTGAGGCGGCGGTCAACAACGGGGCGTTCCACGAAGCCCTCAACATGGCCGCCCTCTGGAAGCTGCCCGTCATCTACCTCTGCGAGAACAACCGCTACGGCATGGGCACCGCGCTGGAGCGGGCCAGCGCCATCTACGACATCTCGGAGCGCGCCTCCTCGTACGACATGGCGAACGAGGTGGTGGACGGACAGGACGTGCTGATCATGTACGCGGCGATGGAGCGGGCGGTACAGCGCGCCCGCGGCGACAAGGTGCCCACCCTGCTCGAGGTGCGGACCTACCGCTTCATGGGCCACTCCATGTCGGACCCGATCCACGGCCACTACCGCACCAAGGAAGAGGTCGAGGACCAGCGCAAGCGGGACCCGATCTCGGTCTGGTCCCAGCGGCTTATCGCCGAGGGGCTGACCGACGAGGCCGCCGTCAAGGCGCTGGACAAGGCGATCATCGGCGAGGTAAACGACGCCTACCAGTTCGCGGACGAGGCGGGGGACCCGGAGATCGAAGAGCTGTTCAAGGACGTGTATGCTGACTCCTGATGTGGGAACGAAGGTCATTAGTGTCACCCTGAGCGCAGCGAAGGGAGCCATGCTCGGGTTCAGGCCCCTTCGCTGCGCTCAGGGTGACAATGGCCGCGGAACCGCAGGCTGTCGGCGCTGACGACGATGGCCATTGTCACCTACCGCGACGCACTGAATCAGGCCCTCCGCGAGGAAATGCAGCGGGATGCCGACGTGTTCCTCATGGGCGAGGAGGTCGGGGTATACCAGGGCGCGTACAAGGTCAGCCGCGGCCTCCTGGACGAGTTCGGGCCGATGCGGGTGGTGGATACCCCGATTACCGAGCTGGGCTTCGCGGGGGTGGGGGTCGGCGCGGCGATGGCAGGGCTGCGCCCGGTCATCGAGTTCATGACCTGGAACTTCGCCCTGCTCGCGATCGACCAACTGGTGAACAGCGCCGCCAAGATGCGCTACATGTCCGGGGGCCAGGTCGGCGTGCCGGCGGTCTTTCGGGGTCCCGGGGGCTCGGCGCTCCAGCTCGCCTCCCAGCACTCCCAGGCGTTCGAGAGCTACTACGCCCACATCCCCGGGCTCAAGGTGGTCATGCCGGCCACGCCCGCGGACGCCAAGGGCCTCCTCAAGAGCGCGATCCGGGACGACGACCCCATCGTGTTCATCGAGGGCGAGATGCTCTACAACACCAAGGGCGAGGTGCCCGAGGGGGAGCACGTCGTGCCTCTGGGCCTGGCCGACGTGAAGCGAAGCGGCGGGGACGTGACCATCGTGTGCCACTCCAAGACGGTGTCGCTGGCGCTGAAGGCGGCGGACGAGTTGGCCGGTGAGGGGATCGAGGCGGAGGTGGTGGATCTCCGCACCGTCCGCCCGCTGGATTCGGAGACGATTCTGAGCTCCGTCGCTCGCACCCACCGCTGTGTGGTGGCGGAAGAGGGATGGCCCTTCGCGGGGATCGGCGCGCAGGTGGTCGACACGGTCCAGCGAGAAGTGTTCGATGAGCTCGACGCACCCGTTTTCCGTGTCACCGGGGCCGACGTTCCGATGCCGTACAACAAGCACCTGGAGCGCGCCGCAAAGGTGGACGCGGGGAAGATCGTGGCGGCGGTCAACCAGGTCCTGTACCGGGAACGCGACGAATGAGCACCAAGGTCGTGATGGAGGCGCTGTCCCCCACCATGGAAGAGGGGCGGCTGGTCGAGTGGAAAAAGCAGGAAGGCGAGGCCGTCGCCGTGGGTGACGTGCTTGCCGAAGTGGAGACCGACAAGGCCGTAATGGAGCTGGTCGCCCGGGCCGGCGGAACGCTACTGAAGCAGGTGGTGCAGGCCGGGACCACCGTGCCGGTGTCGGAGCTGGTGGCCGTGATCGGCGAACCGGGAGAGAAAGTGGAAGGGCCCGCGGGCCCGCCCGCAGATCGTGAAGCGCCCGGCAAGAAGGCCGCTGCCAGGACCCAGCCGGCCGAGTCGCAGGCCACTCAACCCACTCCGGATCGGAATCGTCCCACGTCGATGCCTCCGGCGTCGCCGGCCGGCCCGGCCGCGGACACCAACGGACAGCCCGCGCCCGCTTCGCGTCCGCCACCTCCGGCTGCCCCGTCCGGCGGCCGGGTGAAGGCCTCTCCGCTCGCCCGGCGGATGGCGGCGGAGCGCGGCATCGACATCGCGACGCTTCCCGGCTCCGGGCCGGAGGGGCGGGTCGTGGCCCGGGATGTCGAGGAGTCGCGCCCAACGGCGGCGAAGGCGGGCCCGGCGGCCCCCGCGACAGCGGTGCGGGTGCCGGCCGGTCAGCCTTACCAGGACGTGCCCCTCAGCCAGATCCGCAAAACCATCGCCCGGCGGCTGGCCCAGTCGATCGGCCCCATACCGACATTCTACCTCACCACCGAGGTTGACATGGAGCGGGCGCGGGAGGCCCGGGAGGGCCTGCTGGCCGCGGGCGGCGAGAAGGTGTCGTTCAACGACATCATTCTGAAAGCGGTTGCGCTGGCCTTGCGGCGGCATCCCGAATGCAACGCGTGGTGGCAGGACGATCACATCCGCTACTGGAACGAGGTCCACGTGAGTATGGCGGTCGCGATCGACGAAGGTCTGATCACGCCGGTGATCCGCCACACCGACCTCAAGAGCCTGCGGGAGATTTCGGCCGAGTCGCGTGATCTCGCCGGCAGGGCGCGCGAGCGCAAGCTGGCCCCGGAGGAATACACCGGAGGCACCTTCTCGGTGTCCAATCTCGGCATGCTCGACATCGACGAGTTCACCGCGGTGATCAACCCGCCCGAGGCGGGGATCCTGGCGGTCGGGCGCATGGCCGAGCGGCCGGTGGCGCACGAGGGAGCGGTGGCGATCCGCCGGCGGATGCGGCTGACGATGTCGTGCGATCACCGGGTGATCGACGGCGCCACCGGCGCGCGGTTCCTGCAGACGCTGAAAGGCATGCTGGAGAATCCGCTGGCGATGGTGTACTGAGCTGGAATGTCACCCTGAGCGAAGCGAAGGGGGCATGCCTCGGGTTATGACCCCTTCACTGCGTTCAGGGTGACACTCCCGGCCATACCTGCATATGACGGAGGTCTCGAGGTGGCGAGCAATTCGTTCGACGTTATCGTCCTCGGGGGCGGACCGGCCGGCTACGTCTGCGCCATCCGCGCGGCCCAGCTCGGGCTGGCGACCGCCGTGGTCGAGCGGGACAAGCTCGGTGGCGTCTGCGTGAACATCGGCTGTATTCCGACCAAGGCGCTGCTGCACAGCGCCTACGTGGCCAACCTGGCCACCCACCACGCCAAGGAGCTGGGGGTCGAGGTCGGCACCGTGAAGACCGACTACGGGGTCGCGATGCGCCGCTCGCGCAAGGTCTCGGAGCAGAACTCGAAGGGCGTCGAATTCCTGATGAAGAAGCACAAGATCCCGGTCATCAAGGGGAGTGGTACCCTGGGGACGAACCGCACCGTCAAGGTCGGCAATGACGTCTACGAGGCCCGCAAAGCCGTGGTGATCGCCACCGGATCGAGGGTGAAGGGCATTCCCCAGATTGGGCTCGAGATCAACAAGACCACCGTCATCAGCTCCGACGAGGCGCTGTTCCTGGAGCAGGCCCCGAAGACCATGGCGATCGTGGGGGCCGGCGCGGTCGGCTGCGAGTTCGCCGACGTCTTCAACGCCTTCGGGACCAAGGTCACCCTGATCGAGGCGCTGCCGCGGATCCTGCCGCTGGAGGACGCGGAGTCGTCCGACGCCGTCACCAAGAGCTACCGCAAGCGGGGGATCGCGGTGCTGGCAGGGGCACAGGTCAAGAAGGCCACGGTCGCCAAGGACAAGGTGACGCTGGAGGTCACCGCCGGAGGAAAGACCGAGACCGTCGAGGTGGAGAAAGTGCTGATGGCGGCCGGTCGGGCGCTGAACACCGAATCCATGGGCTTCCAGGAGGCGGGGGTTCAGCTCACCGACCGCGGCTTCGTGAAGGTCACCCAGGAGACATTGGAAACCACGGCGGCCGGCATCTACTGCATCGGCGACGTCGCCGGCCCGCCGATGCTGGCGCACAAGGGGAGCCGCGAAGGAGTGACCGTCGCCGAGCGGATCGCCGGCCACACGCCACACCCGATCAAGTACGACAACGTGCCCAGCGTGACCTACTGCCATCCCGAGGTGGCGAGCATCGGGCTCACCGAGGAACAGGCCAAGGAGCGGAAACTCGACTATCAGGTCGGCCGCTTTCCCTTCAGCGCCAACGGCCGCGCCCGGACCGCGGGGGAGACCGAGGGATTCGTGAAGATCGTGCGCGACAAGAAATACGGCGAGATCCTGGGGGCGCACATCGTCGGGAGCCACGCCTCGGAGATCATCCACGAGCTGGCGGTCGCGAGGGAGAACGAATACACCGTCGAGGAAGTGGACCTCGCGATCCACGCCCACCCCACCCTCTCCGAGGCGGTCGCCGAGGCGGCGCTCGATTCGATGGGGCGGGTCATCCACACCTGAGCGTGGATCCTGTCTCGCTGGCCGCTACGGCGCTCGGCGCCGGTCTGTCGGCGGGGCTGGCGCTGGTCGGGATCACGGTCGCGGCGCTGGACACTGTCCGGCCGCCGCCGGGCGCCGGGCAGCCGGCGCTGGGCGCCCCGCTCTATCTGCTCGCGGCCGGCACGCTCGGAGGGCTGGTGCTCGCCGGCGTGGTCGCCTGGCGGCTCCTCGCCCCGCTCGGCTTCAGCTATCGCCGAGGCGGCCTCGCCCTGGTGAGCGCGTTCGCCACCGTCCCCAGCATGCAGCTCTACCAGCCGCTCCACGCCGCCTTCGGTTCGCCGGCGCTGGTGGCCGTAGCCGCGTTGGCGGCGGTCACGGCGTGGCTTCTGTGCCGGCGCGCCCGCCGGATGACGGCGACATGAGCCCGCTTCGGATCGAGGACCTGGGATGCAGGCCCTACGCCGAGGTGCTGGAGTTGCAGCGCGAGCTTCGGCGGCGGCGGATCGAGGGTGAACTGGATGAGGACGTGCTCCTTCTGGTGGAGCATCCGCCGGTGATTACCCTGGGACGCGGCACCCGCACATCCAGCCTGCCGATCAGTCCGGCGGAGCTCCGGCGGCACGGGGTGGAAGTCTTCGAGGTCGAGCGCGGCGGCGACGTGACCTTCCACGGCCCGGGGCAACTGGTGGGATACCCCATCCTCGACCTGCGGGGCCATCGTCAGGACCTGCACTGGTATCTGCGGAGTCTGGAGGACGTACTCATCGGAGCGCTCGGGCACTTTCGCATCGAGGCCGATCGCAACCCGGGACTCACCGGCGTCTGGACCGCGGGCCGCAAGATCGCGAGCATCGGTATCCACGTGAAGCAGTGGGTCACACTGCACGGCTTCGCGCTCAACGTGACGACCGATCTCGATCGGTTCGATCTCATCGTCCCTTGCGGGATCCGGCAGGTGGTCATGACCAGCGTGGCGGCGGAGCTGCTCCGCGCGGACTCGGAGGGGCTGATGGCGGAGGTGCGGGAGCGGGTGGCGGGGTCGTTCTGCGATGTGTTCGGGTACTCGGTGATCGCGGGGTCGGGAACGGCGTAATGCGGAGATCCGTCAGGACGCAAGATGGTCGACTGATTGTTGTTTTTCTCCGTGTCCTCCGTGCTTCCGTGGTGAATCTTTCCTTATTGAGACAATGGCAGACACGAATCCAACTCGCCTCCCCCCAGGCCAGATCGTCACCCGCAAGTGGCCCGTGCTGCACTATGGCAGCGTACCGGCCGTGGGCATCGAGCACTGGCGGTTCAAGGTGCACGGGGCGGTCGAGCGGGCGTTCGAGATCGACTGGAAGGAGCTTCAGTCACTCCC
Organism: Gemmatimonadales bacterium; assembly: GCA_013813675.1. Lineage (GTDB taxonomy): Bacteria > Gemmatimonadota > Gemmatimonadetes > Gemmatimonadales > GWC2-71-9 > CAVVWJ01. The sequence goes on along the minus strand of JACCRH010000507.1, from coordinate 17,138 downwards.
GCGGAGAGACACGCCGTGCGACATCCACTGCGTGACCCGGTGGAGTCGCTACGACAATGTCTTCAGTGGAGTGCCGGTCCAGGACCTTCTGAGACGGGCGGGCGTCCGGTCCGAGGCCCGCTTCGTCCTGGTCCACGCGGAGCAGGGGTTCACCACCAACCTGCCGTTGGCGGACCTCGACCGGCCCGAGAACCTGCTCGCGCTCACTCATGACGGGGAGCCACTCACCCCCGAGCACGGGGGACCCGTGCGGCTCCTGGTGCCCCATCTCTACTTCTGGAAGAGTGCCAAGTGGGTGAAGGGCCTCGAAGTCCTGGAGGAGGACTATCCGGGATTCTGGGAGCAGAACGGGTACCATATGCGGGGCGACCCGTGGGCGGAGGAACGGTTCGGACGGCCCGATCCGGTCCGCATGCGGCGAGGACGAGGTGGGCCGTAGGGGGACAAGGCAAGGCGCGGAAAGACGATGTCATCCCGAGCGGAGCGAGGGATCTTGCCTTTCCCTCCCTACCCGGTTTTTCTGCCTATCATGGCAGAATCACCTCGCCGCCCTACCCCCGAGGCGCAGGCGGAGCAGCGGATCAAGGAGATCCTCCGAGCCGCGGAGAGTTGGGCAAAAGAGGCTCCGGCAGCGCTGATGCCGGCCATCCGGGCGGTGTGCATCAGGCTGGCGGAGATGGTGGCCGACCAGCGCCACTATCTGGCGCCGCTTCCCGAGCCACAGGAGACCGAACGGCGGACCGTGCTGACGCTGGTGGCCGACCAGCTGCGGTCCAAGGAAGTGACGGCCGGGGTTGAAGATCACCTGAAGGGGCTGGAGGAGCTGGAGCTCCGGTCCACCGGATCCTGGGCCACAGTGGCCACCGCCCAGAGCGAGTGGATCACCACCGCCATCCGCTACCTCGAGGGCTGCGCGGCGCGGCTCCCGGCCGGGGAACGCCCCGACTCCTACTGGGCCGACGACGTGGTCGCGGGGATCATCGCGTCCGCCCGCGCGCTCATCGGGGTGGACGAGCTGCATGCCCGCACCGAGGCGCGTTACTCCGGCCCTATCAAGCGGGTGGCTCCGGAGGATGAGCTCTAGAGCGCCGGCACCGCCTCAGCCTCCTCCTGGCCCTCCCGCTGCACCGCCCCTTCTCGCTCCGCGAACAATTCGAAAAACCTGCCGAAGACCCGGATCCCGGTCCAGAGCTGCGCCAGGTCCAGCTTCTCGTTGGGAGAATGCAGGCCGTCATCGGGCAGGCCGATGCCGGTCAGGATGACGGGCGCCCCGGCCAGGCCCAGCTCGGGAATGATCGGAATCGAGCCCCCGGCGCGAATCGAGACGGTGCGCCGGCCGATCACCTCCTCGAACGCTTCGTCCAGCACCGCGAAGGCAGGATGGTCCACCGGAATCTGGACCGGATCGCCGCCATGAAGCAGGGTGACCTTGACGTCGGCCCAGCTGGGCGCGAGATCGGCGACAGCGCGCTCGAGCTGCCGGCCGACCTTGTCGTAGCGCTGCCCCGGCACCAGGCGGAGGCTCACCTTGGCCGTGGCTGCCGCCGGGATCACCGTCTTGGCGCCGTCGCCGATGAACCCCCCTCGAATCCCATGAATCTCGAACGTCGGGAGCGCCCAGGTGCGCTCGAACACCGAGCGATCCTCCAGGCCGGTCAGCGCCACCCCGGTCACCTCGTCTCGCAGGAACGCCTCTTCGTCGAAGGGAAGCTTCCGCCAGGCCTTGAGCTCTTTCCTGGAGGGCTGCTCGACCGACTTGTACAGCTTGGGAATCCGGATCTCGCCGTCCGCGCTCTTGAGCCGGCCCAGGATCCGGACCAGGGTCTCCAGCGCGTTGGGGGCGACCCCGCCGTAGGACCCGGAATGCAGATCGCGCTGGAGTGTTCGGACCGAGATCTCGGCATAGCAGAGGCCGCGGAGCGCGGTGTACACCGCGGGCCAACCCGGCGCGTAGAACGAGCTGTCACAGACCAGGACGGCATCCGCCCGGGTCCGCTCGGGCTCAGCCCGGAGCAGGTCGAAGATCACCCGCCCGCCGCACTCCTCCTCGCCCTCGAAGATGAAACGAACGTTGAGTGGCGGCTGGCCGTTGACGTCCATTACCGCCTCATAGGCCTTGAGCAGGCAGAACACCTGGCCCTTGTCGTCCGCGGCGCCGCGGGCGTACACCTTGCCCTCACGCACGGTGGGCGAGAACGGCGGACTATCCCATTCCTCGACCGGATCGGGCGGCTGGACATCGTAATGCCCGTAGATCAGGAGGGTGGGCCGTCCCGGAACGGCCGGTCCCTCGGCCCACACCACCGGGTGGCCATCGCCCTCGACCAGGTCCACCACCGGACAGCCCAGGCGAGTCAGCTCGGCCCGGAGCCAGTCGGCCGCGCGGCGGGTGTCGGCCGCGTGGGCCGGGAGCGTGCTCACGCTCGGGATGGAGAGAAAATCGGAGAGTTCCTGCAACAGCCTGGGCTGCTCACGATCGACGAAGGTGGTGTCCATGGGCCCGGTCTGAGTGGCGGTGGAGGAAAGGGTCGTGTGCCACCGAAAGTATACGCCGCGAATCGTCGGGCGGGAGGGTCGGAAACGTGACCTGCAGCGCGGCGCTGGCCCAGGATACCACCGACGCCGGGCGAGGGATGCGGGAGTGCTGACGGATGAGGTAGCGCAGCCAGCATGAGGTAGTCCTGCCCAATCTCCCACTACTCCACCGCCTGCTCCAGCCGGGCGAACGCACTGTCGCCCTCGACACCCGCCATCAACTTCTCCAACGCGCTCACACTCGACCGCACGTCACGTCCGTGGCGGTCGAACCATTTGTCGAAGAGATCCAGCCGGGTGCGATAGATGGTGGCGCCGATGAGCCTCGCGTTGTTGACCGGACGCTCCGGCAGCCGGCCCACCCGAAAGCTCCGGAGACTGGAGCCCACCGGGCCCTCGAGCTGTGCCCGGGCCCAGGCTCCGGCCGCGGCCCGCCCGGCTTCGAGCGCCGCTGAATCGGGCCGGGTGACGTACAAGGAGTCGAGCCGGGCGATCAGGCCGGCGTAGAACTCGCCTAAGACCATTTCGTCGTGCAGCCGGTCAGCGGCGTGGCGCGCGCTTGCAGTATCCGCCCGGCCCGCGAAGAACGTCTCGGCCGAGCGGTAACCGACGAACTGCGCGAAGCTCTCGTTGAACGGCGTCGCACTGGGGACGTACAAAGTGTTGTGGGCGATCTCGTGAAAGACGGTCGCGGCCAGCTCCACCGAGTCGCGCGTCAGGGCGGTCGAGAGCAGCGGATCGTTGAACCAGCCGAGCGTCGAGAACGCCGAAGACGGCCGCAGGTGGACGTCGTAGCCTCGGGCCGCGAGCTGGTCGCTGGCCCGCCGTGCCGCCGTGAGATCGAAAAATCCCTTGTACGGAATCCGCCCGACGATGGGATACTTCCAGGTGTAGGGGCAGATGCAGTCCCTGGGCGCGGCCTGCAGCACCAGCAGCAGGGTATCCCGGCCGACCTCGGCGTAGGTGGTGTAAGTCTCCTTTGCCTCGAGCCCCAGCCGGTGGGCGTAGTCGCGGCTCTCCAGCACCAGGCGCAGCGAATGCCGCACGGCGGGATCGGTGGTGCGATCGGCCACCAGATCGGCGATCGGCTCCCTCGCCTGAAGGATCCGGGTTTCCTCGATGCCCGCCCGGGTGATGTACCGGACGTCATCGCTCGCCAGGTAGGCCGTGCCGTACCCGGCGAAGATAGTCGCGACCACGATGAGAAAGATCATTCGCTTCACCGGCGGCGAAGGACGACAGTGCGCGGAGAAACCCCGGGGGACAGGGCACTGGTGCGGGTCATCGGGAGAGCTCCACGCCGGCGGGGCGAACCGGGTCGAATGGAGCAAGATAAGAAGCGACAACGGCTTTTGACAATCGCCGAAGCCGCCGATAGCTTCTCCACGTGTCCCAGAACAACTGGCTGTCGGCGGTACGGTTCGGCCCCGATGGGTTGGTCCCCGTGATCGCACAGGAGAGCCGGTCGGGGGACGTCCTCATGGTGGCCTATGCCGACCGCGAGGCACTCCAACGCACCCTCTCCACCGGCTTTGCCCACTACTACAGCCGCTCCCGCAAGGCCCTGTGGCGTAAGGGCGAGACCTCGGGCCATGAGCAGCGGGTGGCCGAGATCCGGCTGGACTGCGACGGGGACGCCCTCCTGTTCCGGGTGGAGCAGACCGGCCCGGCCTGCCACACCGGAACGAGGACCTGCTTTTCCAGCCGTATCGGGCCACCGGGGGCCCAGGCGGTGCAGCCGGACGAAGACCCCGGTGGCCACCTCCTGAGCCGCCTGGCCGCCACGATCGCCGCGAGGGCCGCCCACCGGCCCGAGGGCTCCTACACGGCCGAGCTGCTCGACCGTGGCATTCCCGCGGCATCGCAGAAGGTGGGCGAGGAGGCGGTGGAGCTGGTGGTGGCGGCCAACGCGGAGGACGACAGTCGCGTCGTCGCGGAATCGGCGGACCTGGTCTACCATCTTCTGGTGTTATTGCAGGCTCGCGGCATCACTCTGGATGCCGTGTGGCGGGAACTCGAGCAGAGAGCCAAGTGAGCGGTTAGCTCCTCAATGCCTTTCGTCCATCTCCACACCCACAGCGAGTATTCCCTGCTCGACGGGGCCAACCGGATCTCCGATCTGGTGAGTCACGTCAAGAAGCTGGGCATGGACAGCCTGGCGGTCACCGACCATGGGAACATGCACGCGGCCTGGAGCTTCTACGAGCAGGCCAAGGCGCAGCAGATCCGGCCCATCCTGGGATTCGAGGCGTATCTCGCGTACGGGCCCCGCCAGGCGCGGGAGAAGCCGTCGTGGGCGCCGGCAGCGTACAGCCATCTCGTTCTGCTGGCCCGGAACCGCGCCGGCTACAAGAACCTGATCCGGCTCACCTCGATCGGGTTCACCGAGGGATTCTACCGCCGGCCGCGCATCGACAAGGAAGTGCTGGCGGCGCATGCCGAGGGCATCGTCTGTCTGGCGGCGTGCCTCTCCGGCGAGGTGGCGATCCACCTCCGCCAGGGTCGCTACGAGGAGGCGCGCAAGAGCGCCGAGTGGTTCGCCCAGACCTTCGGCAGCGACGGCTTCTGGCTGGAGATTCAGCAGCACGGCATCGGCGACGAGCGGGTCGTGGCGGAAGGTATGCTCCGGCTGGGGCGGGAGCTCGGGCTCGGCGTGGTGGCCACCAACGACGCGCACTATCTCCGCCGGGAGGACGCCGAGGCGCACGACGTGCTGCTGGCCATCGGCACCGGGAGCGACCTCGATGACCCCAAGCGGTTCCGCTTCACCGGCCAGGAGTCGTACGTCAAGTCCGAGCAGGAGATGCGGGCGCTCTTCCCGGACCAGCTCGAGGCGCTGGCCAACACCCAGCGGGTGGCCGACCTCTGCGAGTTCGACTTCGAGAAGAAGTACTTCCTGCCCAGCTTTCCCCGCCCCGCCGGCTACTCGAGCGACGAGGCGCTGCTGGAGGACCTCGCCCGCCAGGGAGCGGAGCGCCGCTATGGCTCGCCGCCGCCGGCGGCGGTGTCCGAGCGGCTGGGGTTCGAGCTCGGGGTCATCAACCGCGCCGGCTACGCCGGCTACTTCCTCATCGTCCAGGACTTCATCGCCGCCGCCCGCGACCGGGGGATTCCGGTCGGGCCCGGACGGGGCTCGGCGGCGGGATCCATCGTGGCCTACGCGCTCGGGATCACCAACGTGTGCCCGCTCAAGTTCGATCTGCTGTTCGAGCGCTTCCTCAACCCCGAGCGGGTGTCGATGCCCGACATCGACGTGGACTTCTGCTTCGAGCGCCGGGGCGAGGTGATCGAGTACGTCCGCGAGCGGTACGGCCGCGACAGCGTGGGACAGATCGTCACCTTCGGCACGATGAAGGCGCGCGCCGCGGTGAAGGACGTGGCCCGGGTACTGCGGATCCCCCCCGGCGAGGCCGACCGGATCACCAAGCTCATTCCGTCGGGACCGGCCTACAGCCTGACGATTCAGGATGCGAAGCACAAGGTGGACGAGCTGCGCGACCTGGTGAAAGGGAATCCGGCGTACGAGCGGCTCATGGACCTGAGCTCGCGGATCGAGGGGATCTCACGCCACCTGTCGGTGCACGCCGCCGGCGTCGTCATCGCGCCGGGGCCGCTCGCCGAGTACGTGCCGGTGTGCACCGCGCCGACCAGGGGCGCGGGCGCCGCGGCCGACGGCGTGGACGCCATCATCACTCAGTACGAGATGGGCGCGCTCGAGAAGGTCGGCATGCTGAAGATGGACATGCTCGGCCTCAAGACGCTGACCGTGATTCACGACGCGGTCCTGATGATCGCGGGGCGGACCGGGGTCGACCTCGACATGGACTCACTGCCCTTCGATGACCCCAAGGTGTACCAGCTGCTGCGGCAGGGCCGCACGGCCGGTGTCTTCCAGTTCGAGTCTGCGCTCGCCACCGACACGCTGCGCGCGATGAAGTGCGACCGGTTCGACGACCTGGTCGCCTCCAACGCGCTGCTCCGCCCCGGACCGCTCGACGCGGGCATGCACCTCGTCTTCATCCGGCGCAAGCTGGGCCAGGAGAAGGTCACCTACCCCCACCCGTCCCTTCGCGAGGTGCTGGAACCGACCTACGGCGTCATCACCTACCAGGAGCAGGTGATGCGGATCGCCAACGTGCTGGCCGGGTTTTCGCTGGCGGAAGCCGATGTGCTGCGCAAGGCGGTGGGCAAGAAAGACCCGGAGCTGATCCGGCAACAGCTCGGCAGGTTCTGCGAGCGGGCCGTGGCCCAGGGCCACCCGCGGAAGTTGGTGGACGAGCTGGCGGCGCAGATCGAGACCTTCGGCCGGTACGGCTTCAACAAGTCGCACTCGGTCGCCTACTCGATCCTCTCCTACCAGACCGCGTGGCTCAAGGCCCACCACCCGGCCGAGTTCATGGCGGCGCTGCTGTCGTCCGAGATCGGCAACACCGACAAGGTGGTGCAGTACATCAACGAGGCGCGAGAGCTCGATCTCGAGGTGTTGCCGCCCGACGTGAACGAGTCCGGCTTCAAGTTCACGGTGGTGGGCGACCGGCGGATCCGTTTCGGGCTCGGCGCCGTCCGAAACGTCGGCTGGGGCGCCATCGAGTCCATCATCGCCGCGCGCGCCGATCGGCCGTTCGCACTCCTGGCCGACTTGGTGGAGCGGATCGATCTCCGGCTCTGCAACAAGCGGGTGCTCGAGTCGCTGGTGGCCGCCGGCGCTTGCGACTCCCTGGGCGGACATCGAAAGCAGTTGGTCGAGGCACTGGAGTCGGCCCTGGGTGAGGCGCAGCTGCTGCAGCAGGAGCGGGAGGCGGGGCAGGCCTCGCTGTTCGGGGAGACGGAGGCGGGTGGAGCGGCCGAGCGGGCACCTGCGCCGCTGCCCGACGTGCCCCCGTGGACCGAGGCGGAACGGCTGGCCAAGGAGAAGGAGGTGCTCGGCTTCTTCATCTCGGGCCACCCGCTGCAGCGCTTCAAGGACGAGGTCGAGCTCTTCAGCACCCGCACCACGGCGACGCTGGGTGAGTGGAGCGAGCACCAGGCGAGTATCGGCGCGGTGGTGACGGGGGTGAAGCGGCAGATCTCCAAGAAGACCGGCAAGGAGTACGCCCGGCTGGTCCTGGAGGACTTCCACGGAACGGCCGAAGCGATCGTGTTTCCCGACGCCTGGGCCAAGCTCAACCAGACGGTCGTTGCCGACGCGGCGCTGCTGCTGACCGGCGGCTACAGCGACCGCGACCGCGGCGAAGACCACGCGCCATTCATCGTCGAGTCCGCCCGCCGGATGGACGAGCTCAAGACCTCCGGCGCCCTGGCGCTGAGCCTCCGGTGGCGAGCGCCTTCCGCGCCCACGCCGGAGCTGCTCCAGGCCGCCGCCGCCCTCTGCTCCGCGCACCCGGGTCCGACGCCGCTCTATATTGAGTGGAGCGACGGCAATGGGGAGGCGGTCCGGCTCCGGTCCCGGCGCGTCCGCGTCGCGGCGGAGGAAGATCTCGTTCGGGCCCTGCGCGATCTCCTGGGGGCCGATTCCGTCCACTACGTCAAGGCGGGATGACCCCGATGGCCTCAGCTTATACGCTGGAGTTCGAGAAGCCGCTCCTCGAGCTGGAGCGCCAGATCGACGACTTGAAGCGGATCGGAGCCGAGCGCCAGATCGACATCGACGGGGAACTGGGAGGCCTGCAGGGCAAGCTGGAGTCGCTTCGGGCCGAGATTTACCGAAATTTGACCCCGATCCAGCGGGTCATGGTCGCCCGCCACCCCCGCCGTCCGTACACTCTCGACTATCTCAGCACCATCTTCACCGATTTCATCGAAATGCACGGCGACCGTCTTTACCTCGATGATCCCGCCGTGGTGGGCGGCTGGGCTCGACTTGCCGGCGTATCGGTGATGGTGATCGGCCACCAGAAAGGCCGGGACACCAAGGAAAACCTGAAGCGCAACTTCGGGATGCCCCACCCCGAGGGATACCGAAAAGCGCTTCGGCTGATGAAGCTCGCCGCCAAGTTCTGCGCCCCCGTCATCACCCTGATCGACACCCCCGGCGCCTATCCCGGCCTCGGCGCCGAGGAGCGGGGCCAATCCGAGGCGCTCGCGCGCAACATCTTGGAGATGTCGATCCTCCCCACGCCCGCGGTCGCGGTCGTGATCGGCGAGGGGGGATCGGGGGGCGCGCTGGCGCTGGGCGTGGCCGACCGGATCCTGATGCTGGAGAACTCGGTCTACTCGGTGATCTCACCCGAGGGATGCGCGGCCATCCTGTGGAAGGACTCCAGCCAGCGCGAGCGCGCAGCGGAGGCGCTCAAGGTCACCGCGGAAGATCTGCTGCGCCTCAAGGTGATCGACGAGATCGTCAAGGAGCCGGTGGGAGGCGCGCATGTGGATCCCGATGCCGCCGGCGAGGCACTGCGCGAGGCGCTGATCCGCCACGTCGCCGAGCTCAAGAAGCTGCGTCCGGAGAAACTGGTCCGCCGCCGGGCCGAGAAATACGGCGCCATGGGCGTCTACTCCGAGGCCTGAGTGAGCCAGACCGTGGAGGTGCGGTTCAAGGGAACCCGAAAGAGCTACTTCCTCTGGCCGGGAGAGGAGCCGCTCCGCGCCGGTGACGCCGTCATCGTCGAGGTGGAGCGCGGGCGCGACCTCGGACGCGTGACCGCGGTGGGCGACCTGGCGGAGAAGAAGTGCGGCGGCGGGTGCACCGGTTGCGCGGTCGGCGGCGAGGCGGAGCAGCCGGAGCCGCTCAAGGCGGTGATCGGGCGCGCCGGGCCCGAAGACCTCAAGACTCATGAGGAGATCCGCCGCTCCGAGGAGGACGCCCGGCGCAAAGTGGTGCAGCGAGTGCGAACCCACAACCTGGTCATGAAGGTGAGCGACACCGAGTGGCAGTGGGACCGGAACAAGCTGACCATCTACTTCACCGCCGAGAAGCGGGTGGATTTCCGCGCGCTGGTGCGCGACCTCGCGTCCACCTTCCGGACCCGCATCGAGCTGCGCCAGATCGGTGTCCGGGACGAAGCCGCCCGCCTCTCCGGCGTGGGACGCTGCGGCCGGGAGTACTGCTGCTCGTCCTGGCTCAAGGAGCTGTCTCCGGTCAACCTGGGGCTCGCCAAGGACCAGCATCTCTCGCTCAACCCCACCCAGATCTCCGGGGGGTGCGGGCGGCTGCTCTGCTGCCTCAAGTACGAGCACGAATTCTACGTCACAGCCCGGAAGCGCTTTCCCAAGGAGGGAAAGACCATTCGCACCTCGCTCGGCGCGGAGCGCGTGGTCGCGGTGGACATCTTTCGGGAGCGGGTCTTTCTCCGGAGCGAGGAGCAGGGTTCCCGCATCATCTCGCTGGTCCAGCTCAAGGACGAGGTCGAACAGTTGGGAGAGGTGCTGGTGACCGCCGAGTACCGCGCCAGGGTGGCCGCCCAGGAGGCGGAGGCGCCGGGCCACGGCGGCCCGGCCGTGGCCGACGAAACGGAGAGCGAAAACGGCGCCGGACGCGAGCGGCCGGAGCGCCGCCGCCGGCGGCGAGGACGGGACAGCGGAGGGGCGCCGCAGGGGTAGACTCTGCGCGGCGGTATGACACGACGGACCTCTGCCCGCCGCCCCGTCCGATCGCATTACTTTTCCCCCATGCCCCAGTTCTACATCACCACCGCCATTGACTACTCCAACGGCGATCCCCACCTGGGACACGCGCTGGAGAAGGTGGGAGCCGACTGTATCGCCCGGTACCGCCGGCTCCGGGGCGATCAGGTCCACTTTCTGATGGGGATGGACGAGCACTCCCAGGCAGTCCTCCAGGCAGCGGAGGAGAACGGGACTTCGCCCCGGGCGTGGGTGGACCTGATGGCCGACCGGTTCGCGGACTTCTGGAACCGGCTCGAGGTGAGCAACGACGACTGGATCCGCACTACCGAGCCGCGCCACCGCGAGGCCGTCATCGAACTGCTCCGGCGGATCCGGCGGCACAATCCGGACGACCTCTACGTCGGGGACTACGAGGGACTGTATTGCGTGGGCTGCGAGGAGTTCAAGCAGCCGGCGCAGATCGCCGACGGGCGCTGCATCGAACACCCGACGCTGGAGCTGGTTCCCACCAAGGAGCGGAACCACTTCTTCCGCTTGAGCCGCTACCGCGACACCCTGCTCGACCGCATCAGGTCGGGCGAGTTCCGGGTCGAGCCGGCGATACGGCGCAACGAGATCGTGCGGCTGCTGGAAGACGGCCTCCAGGATATCTCGGTGTCGCGCCACCGCCTCTCGTGGGGGATCCCCTTTCCCGACGACGCCGATCAGACGGTGTACGTGTGGTTCGACGCGCTCATCAACTATCTCTCCGCCACCGGCTTCCCCGCTCCGGGCTACCAGCGTCTCTGGCCGGCCGATCTCCATGTGGTCGGCAAAGGGATCACGCGATTTCACTGCGTGATCTGGCCCGCAATGCTGCTGGCCGCGGGCGAAGCGATTCCGCGACAAGTCTGGGCCCATGGCTACGTGCAGTGGGAAGGAACCAAGATGTCGAAGACCGCTGGCACCGCGGTGACGCTGGGCGAAGCGATCGAGCGGCATGGGCCCGATGCGCTCAGATATTTCCTGCTCCGCGAGGTCGGGTTCGAGGCCGACGGGAACTTCAGTTGGGAGCGGTTCGACGAGCGCTACACCGCGGACCTGGCCGACGGATTGGGGAACCTGGTGTCGCGTTCGCTGGCGATGGTGGCGAAGTACCGCGGGGGGATCGTACCCGCCGCCCGCGACGAGACCCCGCTCGACCAGGCCGGCCGGGAAACGATCTCGGCGTTTACCCACGCGATGGATATCCTGGACTTACGCGGGGGTGCGGAGGCCGCGTGGACCCTGGTGGCGACCGCCAACCTCTACATCCAGCAGGTGGCGCCATGGAAGCTGGCGAAGGAAGGGCGCGAGGCGGAGCTGGACATCGCGCTGGCGGCCCTGGCTCGAGCACTGTACCGGCTGGCCGTACTGGCGTCCCCGTTCGTCCCAGGCAAGGCCGGCGCCATCTGCGGGTCTCTGGGCGCCTCCGGTGAACCGACGGCCAGCGCCTGGAACTCGCTCGCGGACCCTCCAGTCGGAGGGCTCGTGAGCAGCCGGCCCCAGGTGCTTTTTCCCAAGCCCGCGAGCGTGTAGAAGTTAGACTGTCCCGCAACAAAACTATTTGACAGTCAAAGAGTTATCCGATCGTTCGCGGTCTTGACACCGCGGCTGGCGGGGGGCAGCTTGGGACTGAGCCGTGACTCCGGTCACTCCTCGCATCGTCCGATCGCGCCATATTGTGTCGATCGTGCTCTGGTTTCATCGGTCCAGTCAATTATGAGGTGAGTAGAGGATGGCCAAACGCCGCTGGACCGTCGTATTCGTGCCGCATGATTCGGAGCCCTCGAAGATCGTCGAGGTCTCTTATCGGGTCATCAAAACGGCGATCGGCGGCGCGGTGGTGGCGGTGGTGGTGGCATTGGCGCTGGGGTATGTAACGGTCTCCCGAACCGTGGATCTCTCGAAGTCGGCCCGGCTCGCGCAAGAAAATGCACGGCTCGAGCAGCAACTCGGGGAGCTGAATGGCCGCCTCTCAGGGCTGGTTGACACCCTCTCCCGCATCTCCCAACACGACGCGCGCATCCGAGTCCTGGCCAACCTCGAGCCGATCGACCCGCAAGTACAGGCAGCCGGAATCGGCGGTCCGACTGTGGCCGCGCGGGGGCTCGAGGCCGGAAGCGCTATGCGCCGATCCAACGAGATCCGGGTGGATCTAAACGGCCTCATTCGCCGCGCCAACCTGCTGGCGTCGTCGTTCAAGGAGGCGGCCGACAGCCTCGCGGTGCACTCCGCCCGGCTCGCCGCGACGCCGTCCATCATGCCCACGCAGGGCTGGCTGTCGAGCGCATTCTCCTCCATGCGGGCCCATCCGATATTGCACATGGCCCGCCCCCACGAGGGCATCGACGTGACCGCGCCGATGGGCAGCCCGATCGAGGCCCCTGCCGCCGGCGTGGTGAGGGACGCGGGCTGGGAATCGGGCTACGGCAACACCATCGTGATCGACCACGGGTTTGGAACGGTGACCAAGTTCGCTCACGCGTCGAAGATCCTGGTCCGCGAGGGCCAGCGGGTCTCCCGCGGCCAGCGGATCGCCCTGGTCGGCAATACCGGCCTCGCCACCGGACCCCACCTGCACTACGAGGTCCACGTCGACGGCCGGGCGGTGGATCCGCTGCGCTACGTGCTGCCGGAGCATGTGGTGACGGACTAAGGCGGAACGGCGGAACGGAACGTAACGCGGGCGGCGCTTCGGGAACACCACCGAAGCGCCGCTTTACTTCATACTTCTCAGATCAAAGGTTTTTCTCGGATCTCAGAACTGCACCTTCGGCGCCTCCTCCGACCCCGGCGCGGCCTCGAAGTACTCCCGAGGACCCTGGCCGAAAATCTTGGCGGTCAGGTTGTACGGAAACCGGCGGATGTATCCGTTATAGCTGCCCACGGACGTGTTGTAGTCCTGCCGGGCCACCGAGATCCGGTTCTCGGTGCCTTCCAACTGGTCCTGGAGCGCACGGAAATTCTCGCTGGAGCGGAGCTCGGGGTAGTTTTCGACGATCGCGAGCAGCCGTCCGATGCCCTGCGTGAGTGCCTGATTGGCCTCCGCCATGTCGCCGATGTCCCCCGACTGCACCGCGCCCGAGAGTCGCGCGCGGGACTCCGCGATGCTGGTGAAGATCGTGGACTCCTGCCGGGCGACCCCCTTCACCGTCTCGACCAGGTTCGGCACCAGGTCGGACCGGCGCTGGAGCTGGGTCTCGATCTGCCCCTTGGCCTGGTTGACCTGCTCGTCCATCGTCTGGATGGTGTTGTATCCGCACCCGCCGGTGAGCAGCGCGAGCGCGAGGAGAGATGTCGGGACCGCCGAGGTGCGGGTCATCGCTGTTCTCCCAGCTGAAGTTGGTCGAGAAATGCCGCCGCTCGGGCCACCGAATCCAAGTAGCCCTCGAACTCGCCCGGCGAGCAGCGCCAGCCTCGCTCGGCGCGGTGCCGGATCACGTTGAGCAGGGGCTCGCCGTCGAGGCCCATGGCCGCGGCGGCTGCCGCCGCGAGCTCGACCGGCTCGCGCGGCACCGGCCGGCCGAGCAGCACGAGCAGTCCGCGCAGCAGCACCATCACAGTGCCGGAGCTCCGCCCCGCGAGGGTGCCGAGGGCGGCGGCATCGCCCGCCGCGGCCACGTATCCCTGGCGGAGGCGAAGCAGCTTGCCCCGGAACTCGCGCTCCAGCGCATGGCGCAGGTCGCCGGGCGCGACGGTGAGCCCGGCGACCGGATCGGAGCCGCGCAGCACCTCGTAGCCGCAGCGCATGTCGGTGATCTCGATGGGAAACACGTCGGTGGCGCGAGCCCATTCGAGCCGGCTGATGACGAGTGGGGGCTCGTACCCCGACTTTCGCCAGGCCCCGAACGAACCGGCCAGTGCGCCGAGCGCCCGGGGGGATAGGTCGTCCAGAATGAGCATGAGGTTGAGATCCGACCGGCCGGGCACGAAATCTCCGCGGGCCGCGGACCCGTACATGACGGCGCTGTATCCGTCGCCCAGCGCCGCGTCCACCTGCGAGAGGAATGGGGTGACGACCCGCTCCGCCGCTTCGCGCATCAGAATCTCCCTCCGGCGCCGCCGCCGCTGAAACCGCCGCCGCCACCGAACCCGCCGAAGCCGCCACCGCCGCCCCATCCGCCCCCGCCCCCGAACCCGCCGCCGATCCACGGGCCGCCCCAATATACGTTGCGGCGTCCCCGCCTTCCGCGCCGGCCGCCCATCGCGCCCGAGATCAGGAGGAAGATGATGAACAGCAGGATGGGCAGCGCGCCACCCAACGAGCGGCCACCGCCGCCCGGCGCGGCAACCGGCCGCGCGTTGGTGAGCGCGGTGTCGCTCACGCCGAAACCGCGCGCGATGATACCGGCCAGCGCCTCGGTGCCGGTCCGCAGCGCTCCGCTGTAATCCTCGCGCGCGAGCCTCTCCCCCATCAGGTCGCGGATCCGGCCGGCGGTGACGTCGGTGACGATGCCCTCGAGCCCCCGGCCCACCTCCACCCGCACTCGTCCGGTGCCCGGCTGGCCGTTCTGTCGCGGCACCACCAGCAGCACCACGCCGGCGTTGCGCGTCTGGTCGCCGACGCCCGCCGCCGCGCCCACGCCCCACGCACGACCGATCTCCCGGGCCACATCGGCCTCGTCGCGCTCACCGATGGTGGGTAGGGTGACCACGGCCATTTCGGCGCCAGTGGCCGCCTTGAGCCGCTCCGCGAGGTCGGTGATCCGGGCCTCGGCGACCTGATCGACCACCCCCGCGACGTCGGTCACGAAGCCGGTGGGACGAGACGGGAAAAGCTCCCGGGCGGGAGAGTCCTGCGCGAGGAGCGTTCCGGCGGTCAGTTGAAGCCCCGTCAGGAGCGCGATAACTTTGGCTGGTGTCCCGCTCAATAGCACTCCCGGTGCTGGCCGCGGCGCTCGCCGCCGTTGCCGGACTGATCGCCTGCGAGCGGCCCCGCGACGTCGCGGTCCGTGTGTCGATCCCCGGGCCCGACTCGGTCGAAACGCCGGTCACCGGCGTCGGCCTGGTGGCGCTGCCCTACGATCGCGACAGCGTACTGGCCGCCCTCGAAGCCTCCGCGCCCTCGCCCCGCCCGGACACGGCCGCCCTGGACAGCCTGTTCCGCGCCTTCCGCGTCCCTTTCGTGAGCTACACCGGGACATTGCAGCGGACCGAGCGCCTGCGTGATTCGCTGGACCGCCTCCGCGCCCGGTTCGACTCCCTGCCCCGGAACACACCCGAGTACCGCGATCTCTACGCCGGTTTCTCCCAGCTCAACGACTCGCTCTCCGCGGCGCAGCAGCGGACCGAGCGGTCGCGCCAGGTCCTCGATCGGGCCCGGGCCGGCTTCATCGAGCGGAGCGAAAGCCTGCGCGGGGCGATCCGGCAGTGGGAAGATAGCACCTACCGCGGGTATGACAGCATTACCCGAAACCTGGCAGCGAGGCGGCGGCAGGACCCGCTCACCGATACCACCGGGGGCGACGGGTGGGCCCGGTTTCACCTTCCGCCGGGAGACTGGTGGATCTACGGCCGGTCGTGGGACGCGACCGATCCCAACGCCGAGTGGTACTGGAATCAGCGCGTAGCGGACGACACCCTGCTGCTCTCCAGCCGTGCCGGCCGACAGCGACGGAGGTACTGAGTGATCGCAAGACATGCGGTGGCGCTGGCCGCGTGGGGCCTGGGTCTCGGGCTGGGTGATCTGGTCGCGCAGCAGCCGTCCTCCTCCGCGGTCGCCACCCGCTCCAAGGGATCCCCGAAGGCCCCGATCACGGTGTACGAGATGTCGGATTTTCAGTGCCCGTACTGCCGCAGTTTCGCCCTGGAGACGTTTCGGGCCCTGGAGCAGGAGTACGTCGCGCCCGGCAAGGTGCGCTGGGTCTTCGTCAACTTTCCGCTCACCAGCATTCACCCCAACGCCGTGGCGGCGGCGGGCACGGCCCTCTGCGCCGCCGGCCAGGGCGCCTTCTGGCCGGTGCACGATCTCCTCTACGCCCACCAGGACGTCTGGGCGCCGCTCAAGCAGCCCGGTCCCTTCTTCCTCTCCCTGGCTGATTCCGCCGGCATCTCCAAGCCCAAGCTGCTGGAGTGCGTGAAATCACCCGCGACGGAGGCCGAGATCCGCTACGAGGCGGAAGGCGCCGAGCGGGCCGGTGCGACCAGTACGCCAAGCTTCTACATCGAGGGCGGGCTCCTGACCGGCGCCCACCCCCTCCCCATCTTTCGCCAGGTGCTCGACTCGATCCACACCGTGAAGGCCCGCCGCCCGGCCCAGCCCAGGTAACCCGCACAAAAAAAGGGGCCGCTCGTGGCGGCCCCCCCAGGTAAGCGTCGCCTGGGCACGTCGTGCAGCTCTAACTCAGCAGCCGCAGGCGACCCTTGACTCTGTAGACAATGGATCACCTCCTCGGTAGCAGGTGGAACATGACTTCGTGCCGAATATTAGCAGTTAGATTGTCGCCATGCCAGCCACACCGGTGGTCTATCGGCTCGCGGCCCGTCTGGGCAGGGGCCTGGCGCCGGTGCTCTCACTCTTCAGCCCCAGGCTCGCCGCCGGCCACCGTGGGCGCAAAGGTGCGAGCGAGAGGCTCGCCGCCTGGGGCAGGCGGTCGAGGGATCACGCTCGGCCGCTGGTCTGGTTCCATGCCTCGTCGGTGGGTGAGGGTCTGCAAGCGGAGAGCGTGCTCCTCGACCTGCGCCGGCTCCATCCCGAAGCCCAGTACGTCTATACCCATTTCAGCCCCTCCGCCGAGCCCTTGGCGCGCCAGTTGCCGGTCGACACCGCCGATTATCTCCCCTACGACCTGCCCGACGCCGCCCAAGAGCTGCTTCAGGCCTTGGCGCCGACGCTGCTGGTCTTCTCCAAGCTCGATCTCTGGCCCGAGCTGGCGACGCGCGCGGCCGCCCGCGGGGTGCCGGTCGCCATGGTGGCGGCCACGGTGAGCCCAGGGAGCGGACGACTGCGCTGGCCCGCCCGGGCGCTTCTGCGGGAGGGGTATCGCGCCGTGACGCTCGCGGGCGCGGTGTCCGAC
>JACCRH010000445.1 GCA_013813675.1 Gemmatimonadales bacterium | reverse complement strand
TCGCAGGGCATGCCCAGCGTGCTCGCCGGGACCAACGCCGCCATGACGACAGCACACCAGGTGCCGAGCTCCTTGTGCTGTGCTAGTCGGACGAGGCCGGAGTCATCGTGCCCGCAGGAGTTGCTTCCCATCGATACTTCGGTGTGGCAGCGCCGACCAGGAATCCGAATGCGCCGCCGAGGCCGGCCCCAACCAAGCTCGCCTCCAATAGGACCGGGCCGTCTGAGGAGCAGTCAGCGCACCTATGCCCGACCAGACCAAGCACCAGCCCTGCCACCGCCCCGACAGCTCCGCCTATCGCTCCGCCTTTCCAATGCTGGTAGCCGACCTTTCGGCGTACGCTGTCTGGGATGACTAGTGACTGGAGCGTCGTTTCCGTGGTGAGGGCGGAGCTCTGCTTCAATAGGATCATTCGGTGTGCAGCCTGAGCGCGACTACTCTCGGGACTCGAAAGCCCAAGGACAGTCACAACGCACAGCGCAATAATCAACCGCATCAGGGCTCCTCTGTTGGACGTGTGTCGGTCCAATGATTGCGGGTGATCCGCAGGGCCTCTGGTCCGCGCCCGCACCAGCCGGACCGTGCTATCTCGTGGGAAGGGCCTGATCCGTTCCGAACGCATCGCGCGCGACGCGCCACTTACCGTCCGCATCGTGATGATAGATCACCAGTCCCCAACCAGTGTCCTTGACCGGTGCGCCGCCTCCGCGAGGCGTATCAGTGGACTTGTAGCTATACCGCTCGAAGGCCCATTCGCCCGCGACGACGAACTCCTGCGACTCCTTGTCCCACGACGTGGTATATGCCTGGAGGTATCCCTCCGCCCACGGACGCACGGCCGCCTTTCCGACCATCGGTGGCGCGTGGGCGGCGAGGAAGACGACGTCATCGGTCATCATTCCCATGAGCGAGTCCAGGTTGTTCGAGTTGATGGCGGAAGTGTACGCGGCGTGCGCGAGATGCGCGGTCGAGTCGTCCGGGGCGTGTCTGGTGGCGGACGACCGTCCCGACGCACTACAGCCCGCGGCTACAGCCATCAGGGCGATCGCTCCGACGATGACACGCATGGGATTCTCCTGGGTGGGTGGCGAGGAACGACTCGCTGACCTGGCGCGTGGCGTCACGGCGCCATCGCGCGTACCGGGGCCCGCGCCGCGCGCCCGGGATAGGTGCCTTCCTTGATGACACCGTCCACCACTACGGGGACTCCATTCACCAGTACGCGGCGAAACCCTACCGACGGCAATGCCGGTTGCTGGTAGGTCGAGCGGTCCGCGACGGCCGCCGGATCGAACACGGTGATGTCGGCGTCTGCTCCGACCTTAATTCGACCCTTCTTCCGGAACATCGGCGCGCGTTGCTCCAGTCGCTGTGCCGGCATGAGAGCCAGCTTCCGGATGGCATCGACCAGGCGGAGCTGGCCTGTCTCTCGGACATAGTGGCCGAGCACCCGCCCGCTGGTGCCGGCGGTGCGGGGATGGCCCTTGCCGTTCGCGATCCGGCCATCGCTGGCGATGGAGGTCAGCGGGCTGGTGACCGCCAGTGCTTCCATTTCCGGCGTGTTGAGGAAGAGAATCACAAACGCGCCTGGGGTCCGATTCGCCGTAAACGTGGCGCGGGTCAATCGCTCCCCAGTGCTGACCAGCATGAGCTTGGCGAACATGCTGTCGGGGCCGTTCGTGAACCGGTCGAGCAGCGGCGAGGCGAGCTCCGTCATCCCGGCGGCGTACGGATAGGCCTCCGCCGAGACATCGAGTCCGTGATCCCGCGCCTCCTGGATCAGCGCGAGCGTCCGTGGGGTCGTCGTCAGGCTGGTGCTGTTCACGTGAACGATGTGCACCGGGGCGCCGGTGATGGCACTGGCTGCGATGACCTCCATGTAGGACTCGACCGAGCTTCCCGGTTCGAGTTCTCCGGTCGAGCGGGTGTGCACGAAGACCGGGGCTCGATGCTTCCCGGCCGACCGGAAGAGCTCGAGCACTTCGTATCTGCTGGCAGCCGGGGTGTACTCGAGTCCCATCCCCACTCCCAGCGCGCCGGCCGCCAGTCCCGCCTCGACCTGCCTTCGCATCTCGGCGATCTGTGCATCCGAGGCGTCATGGTGTCCCGCGGAATCGAGCGGGAGGAGGGTACCGAACGCCGTGCCGCCGTCTTTCATCACCGCCATGCGCGCTTTGATGTGGCCCGCCGAGGCGCCGTAGTTGATGAGCGACTTGCCGTCGTGGTCGGCATAGAATGCCGGGGTGTCGCCGACGCCGACCTCCAGCTCGAGCGCCGTGGTGACGCCGTCCAAGGCGTAGAGACGATAGTTCTCGTCGTTCTGGCCGTGGACGTGGAGGTCGATGAACCCAGGGGCCACCACCAGGCCACGTGCGTCGATGATCTGCTTTCCCCGCAGCGGGGTCCTGTTCACCGCGGCGATCGTGGCGCCCCGAATGCCGACGGACCGGACGGCGTCGAGTCCCGACTCGGGGTCGATGACCCGACCGTTCTGGATCACGATGTCATAGGTCCCTGCTTGGCCGTACATGGGGGAGGGGCCGAAGGCCAGGGCCAAGCACGCGGCCAGCAAGCGACGCATAGGCTGATTCCGGTTCGATGGGGGCGGGGCACTTCGTTGGGGCGCTGCGGAACATGCAGAGCGGCAGCTATGTCCGCAACACGGCTCGGTAAGTCACGAGGGCGGTGACCACCTATTCGATGCCGACTTTCCCTTTGACGGCGTTGCGCAGGCGCATCGAGTTGTAGCCGATCCCGTTCTTGAAGACCGTGACGACGTTGTAGATGTCACGTGGTGCCCGGAGCGGGTCTCCCTTAATCACCACGAGGTCCGCCAGCTTGCCCGGGGCGATGGAGCCCACGCGTTTGTCCTCACCCAGAATCCGCGCGCCGTTCAAGGTCAGTATCTGGACGGCCGCTTCGGGCGCGAAGCCCGCCTCCACCAGCAGTTCGTAGTTGCGCAGGTTGCCGAACCCGGGCAGATACCCCGTGCCCCAGGGATCGGAGCCGGCGCCGAGCAACCCGCCGGCGGCGACGAACATGCGCTCCCACTGCATCATCTTCTTGAGCAGCGGGGTCGCTACTACGAATCCGCGCTGGGCGAGATTGACGTGGTTCGCCTCGACCTCTTTGCGGGTCTCCGGGGCGAGCATTTCCAGAGCGCGCGGATCGAGCCGGGCGCGATCGGGATCGAACGTCTCGTAGACACCGAGGGTCGAGACGACGGCCGCTTTGCCGGCGACGATGGCGCGGATGCTGGCCTGCACGGCCGGGCTCGCCAGGTCGACGTCGGCCTGCGCCTTCATGTTCGCCTCCGGGCACTCGTCCGGCCGCTTCCCTGGCACGTAGTCGCTGTTGGTGATCAGCCCGTGCTGCAGGGCGTCAATGCCGAGCGCGGCGGCCTCGGTGAAGGTGACCGAGCACAGGTGGCCAGTCACCCGTAGGCCCCGCGCGTGGGCCTCTTTGATTGCCGCGCCAAGGACCTCCCTGGACACTCCACCCAAGAACTTGAACCAGGTGGCACCCTGCTCCGCCCAGCGGGCGATTACCCGCCGGACTTCCTGCGGCGTCGTGACCCCCACGCGATTCACCGGGCCTCCGGCGGCGGCGTCGAGGTAAGGGCCGGACACATGGAAGCGCGGGCCGGGTATCGCGCCGCGGTCCACCCTGCGCTTGAGGTCCAGCTCCACCTCGGGCGAGCGGCTGCCCGCCGTCATGGCGGTGGTGACGCCGAAGGCGAGGTAGAGCAGCGGGGCGGAGAGGCGCATCTCGGTGAAGCGCCGCACGCCGCCGAAGTAGGTGTGCTCGTGCAGGCCGACGAGGCCGGGAAGGAGCGTGTAGCCCGTCAGGTCCAGAACCAGGGCGTTGGCGGGAACGGCTACGGTCGCGGTTGGCCCGACGGCCTGGATCCGGTCGCGGTTCAGGATGACCGTCTGGTCGGCGCGCGCGGGTGCACCGGTCCCGTCCACAAGCTGCACGTGGGTGAGAGCGACCAACGACGTATCCACGCTTACGAACGGTATGACCCCGGACTGGGACGGGCGCTGTTGGGCCTGGAGTGGCGGGAGCAGCGCCACGAGCAGGGCGAAGCACGAGTATCGGGAACGGGTCATTCGGCCGTGCGCTCCTTCGAGGGGCTCAGATCGAGGCAAGGTCAGGATAGGGCGCGGCGTAGTCGAAGGCGAAGACTCGGGCGATCCGGTCGAGGTCATGAGTGTTGCCCGATATGAACAGCGCCCCGATCTCCCGGCAGGAGTAGGCGATGAGTATGTCGAAAACAAAGCTTCGCTTGACCCTCCTCAACACCAGTCCCTCGTCCCGGACGAGGGTGGCCAGGACATCGCCGAGCGCCCGCCAGGCGGCGGCGGACGGCGTCACGGTGCGTCCGCGTCTCTCAAATGGATGCAGCACCTGGTCCTCGAGCTGCTTCCGCTCGGCGGGTCTCGGCGCTCCCGCGCGGAGCTCGGCCGACACGACCGAGCTCAGGTACAGCCTGGGTGCGGCCCGTGTCGTAAAGTCCTCGAATGTGGCGTAGGCCGCATCACTCGCGCCGGCATCGATGAAGCAATTGGTGTCGAGGACGACTTTCCGCGGGGGCACAAATCAGTCGATGCGCGAGAGGTGCAGGCCGCGGAGAGCCCGCGCCCCCTGACTCAGCTCCTTTCTGAACGCCACCAGATCCAGGGCCAACTCGACGGTCTCACGTTCGGTGGAGGTCCCCAAATACTCCTGCGCC
Source organism: Gemmatimonadales bacterium (assembly GCA_013813675.1). Lineage (GTDB taxonomy): Bacteria > Gemmatimonadota > Gemmatimonadetes > Gemmatimonadales > GWC2-71-9 > CAVVWJ01. The sequence continues at coordinate 1,471 of JACCRH010000445.1, read as the reverse complement.
TCTCTCAAGAGTCCGGGATCGAGCCAGAACTCTTTGCGGACCTTGCCTCGCCGGGAGAGGGATTTGGCGGCGGGGACGAAACCGCCGCCGGTCAGGGTCTCACGGACGCGCTTGGCGGATTTCGGCTTCTTACGGACTGCCATCGCCGGCTCCTGCGAAGGGTGTACGTACAAGGCTAACGTATCGTACGTACGGCCGCAACAACATACGCCTGTTTGGACGCTGAAAGTCGAAGCCCTGGGGATGGCGCTGGCGACGCAGCGGTCGCCTGAACCATATCCGGCCACCCTGTATCGGTCGCGACCCGATGGGAGGGAGCTCACCCACATCGGCCCGCGCTCGATCCGTTGGAGGGCAACTCTCAGCCGTCGCCCTCACCGTCCGGCGACCTTGTCGCCTATCTGGCCGGCGGAGATCCGGAGCTCATGGTCCGCGTGCTCGACGTCGCTGCGGAGACCAGCTCGACCTGGGGCACACCCGGACGGCTTCCGCAGTGGTCGCCCAGGGGAGACTTCATCGCGTTCGTCTCTCCCGGTGGAGGTTCTATCTCGATCGTGAGCCCCGACGGCAGCGGCGAGCGAATCATCTCGGAGGCGGGCAAGATCTACCTGGAGGGCCCCTTCAGCTGGTCTCCGGACGGCCGTTGGCTGCTGGCCAAGAGTAGATTGGGCCCACTGGACGTCATCGATGTGGGGAGCGGGCTGACTCTGCCACTTCCCTTCAGCGACATGCTGTACAACCCGGCTTGGCAGCCCGCTCCCTGATCCGGTCCTGATTCCACGTCAGGTGCGGATGGCGATCACGTCGGGACCTTCTGCTCCGGGACTGTTCGCCCCTGACGGCAACGCCACGCGACGTGGCAAACTTGCGAACCTGCCACATGGCGCCTACACTCATGCCATATGACAAGGAACCGCCATGGCCGTCCCCGCCGTACACGAGACCGCTGACCTCGCGGAGGTGCGAGCTCACCTCGCCGCCAGCACCCGGGCGGAGCACTTCTACGTGGCATTGCTGGGGCTCCGAAACTACGAGCCGCTCAAGCTCTACGTCCGCCTCCGGACCGGCCTGTCCTACGGTGCGTTCGAGCGGTTTCAGCGGAATACCCACCTCACCGCGGCCACCATCGCCGAGCTGATCCAGCTTCCCCCGCGGACGCTCGCGCGCCGCAAGGCGGCGGGCCGCCTCGAGCCGGACGAGTCCGACCGGCTGGTGCGAGCCGCTCGGGTGTTCGGCCGGGCGCTCGAGCTGTTCGAGGGCGACCCCCATGCCGCACGACATTGGCTGTCTTCGAAGCAACCCCTACTGGGCAATCTGGTACCGCTCGAGCTGGCGGCCACCGACGTGGGCGCCCTGGAGGTCGAGCACCTGATCGGCCGCCTCGAGCACGGTATCCCCGCGTAGCTCGGCCATGGTCAGCGCCTGGCGCATCTCGAAGGCGCGCTACGCCAAGAACGCGTTCGACGGCGAA
>JACCRH010000439.1 GCA_013813675.1 Gemmatimonadales bacterium | reverse complement strand
AGAACGGCGCGGCGTTCTACGATCCCCCGAAGCCGGTGGACGGCCGGGTGGATGACCCCCTCCGGGTCCACTACTACCGCGAGCACCTGCGCGCGGCGCACGCCGCCATCCGGCAGGGCGTGGATCTCCGCGGCTATTTCGCCTGGTCCCTGCTCGACAACTTCGAGTGGAGCCTGGGATACTCGAGGCGGTTCGGGCTGGTGCACGTGGACTTCGAGACGCAGAAGCGCACGCCGAAGAGCAGTGCCCGCTTCTACGCCGAGGTGATTCGGAGCGGCGGCGCGGCCCTCGGCGAGGTTCCCTCTCAGCGCACGGCGGTCAGTAGCCCGAGGTGACGGCGCGGAGAGCGGTGCGCTGGAATCGTGGCCGGACCGCGGTGGCGCAGCGAGAGCGGGTACCGCGACGCCCACGGCACTGTACCTCATCCCTTCACGCTCCCCGCCATCACGCCCTGGATGTAGTACCGCTGGAGAAACAGGAACACCAGCATCACCGGCAGCACCGTCACCACCGCCCCCGCCATCATCAGCTCGGTGTCCTGGACGTGCTCCCCTGACAGGTTTGCGAGCGCCACCGGGAGGGTGTATTTCGCCTCGTCGCTCAATACTATGAGCGGCCACATGAAGTCGTTCCAGGTGTTGAGGAAGGTCCAGATCGCGATGGTGGCGAGGATCGGCCGGATCACCGGGAGCGCGACCGACCAGTAGATCCGGAGCTCCCCCGCACCGTCGATCCGGGCCGCGTCGAGGAGGTCGTCCGGCAGCGCGAGGGTGTATTGCCGGATGAGGAAGATCCCGAAGATGCTCGCCAGCGAGGGGACGATGACCCCCCAGTAGCTGTTGATCAGGCCCAGCTCCTTGAACAGCAGGAAGAGCGGGAGCATCGCGACCTGTACCGGCAGCAGCAGGCCCGCGGAGAGCGTCCGGAAGATCCGCTCCCGATAGCGGAAGCGAAGCTTGGCGAGGGCGTAGCCGGCCATCGAGTTGATCAGCAGCGAGAGCGCGGTGACCGTCGCCGCGACGATCGCGCTGTTGACGAGGTTGCGGCCCAGGTCGAGCCGGGTGAACAGCGTCTGGTAGTGCTCCAGCGTCGGACTGCTCGGCAGCAGCCTCGGCGGGTAGGAGTTCGCCTCGCCCGCAGGCATGAACGACGCGGCAACCATCCACAGCATCGGTCCCATCGCCAGCAACGCGCCGGCGACGAGCCCGGCGTACACGCCGACCGTACCGGGCCGCACCCTCACGCGACTTCCTCGCGGCGGACCCGCCGCTGCACCAGCATGACCGCGAGGACTACCAGGAAGAGCACGAAGGCCACCGCCGCCGCATATCCCATCCGCCACCAGCGGAACCCCTCCTCGTACATGAGAAGCACCAGGCTGGTGGTGCTCCGGAGCGGTCCGCCCTGGGTCATCACGTACGGCTCGGCGAAGAGTTGGAAGAAGCCGATCATCGTCACCAGCCCGACGAATGCGAGCGTGGGACCGAGCATGGGCAGGGTGACGTGGCGGAACCGGCGCCACGGCCCCGCCCCGTCGAGATACGCCGCCTCGTAGAGCTCTTCGGGAATTGCCTGGAGCCCGGCGATGAAGATCAGCATGTGGTAGCCGAAGTTCTTCCACACCGCGAGGAGGATGATCGCCGGCATTGCCCAACGAGGATCGCCGAGCCAATCCACCGGCTCGATCCCGAAGGCGCCGAGCGCGTAGTTGAGGAGGCCGTACTCGGGGTGGTACAGGTAGCGCCAGACGATGGCGACCGCGACGAGCGTGGTGACGAAGGGCGCGAAGTAGAGGGTGCGGAAGAAACTCCTGAAGCGGACCAGACGCGCATTCACCAGCAGCGCCGCCCCCAGGGACACGGCCACCGTGAGCGGCCCCCCGACCACGACGAAGTAGACGGTGTTCTTGAGCGCGGTCCGGAACATCGGGCTCGATACCAGCTCGGAATAGTTCCGCAGCCCGAGCAGGCGCACGTTGCCCAGGTCGGCAATGGCGTAGATGTCGAAGTCGGTGAAGCTGAGGAGCAGCGACGCCGCGACGGGAAGGAAGAAGAAGCAGCCGATCAGGACCAGCGCGGGGGCGAGGAAGAGCCATGCCGCCGCGCCCTGCTCCGCGCTGCTGGGCGCCCTCGCCGTCACCGCGCGGCCTCCCGGTCGAGCATCCAGCGTCGCTTCTCCAGGATCCGGTCCACATCCCGGTCCAGCTGCTCGAGCGCGGCGCCCGCCGGGCGGCCGCCACGGATTACCTGCTCCGCCGACTCGAACACCCGGGTGGCGATGAGCTCGACCTCGGGCACCTTGGGAATCGGCTGCACCCGGTGGAGCTGCAGCCAGAAGGCGCGGGCCTGCGGATCCTCGGCGAGCTCGGTGGCCTTCCAGGCGTCGGTCCGCGCCGGAAGGTCACCGGTGAGGCGGTAGAACCGGCCCTGCTGCTCGGTGGACGACAGGAACTCCACCAGCCGCCACGCCGCTGCCTTGTGCCGCGACCCGCGGAACATCGCCAGACTGGCGCCCCCGGCGATGGACACGCCTGCCGAGTCGCCGCTGAGCGCTGGGAGCGGCGCGGTCGCCCAGTGGTCCTGGAGATCGGCCGGAAGTCGCTTCCGAAACTCGCCCAGGTTCCACGGGCCGGTGATCCACATGGCGAA
>JACCRH010000409.1 GCA_013813675.1 Gemmatimonadales bacterium | reverse complement strand
TGCCGGACTACGCGGCACACCTGGAGCATCTGCGCCGCTGCCATCCGGACCGGCCGGTCCCCACCCAGCGGGAGTTCTACGAGGCATTCGTCGAGGCCCGGTACGCCGACGGGCCGACCCGCTGCTGTTGAAGGGAGCGGCATGAAGGACCACCGCGGCGCGCTGGGGCACGCGAGCGCCAGTTCATCTCGCGCGAACGCCAACGCTCAGGGTCATTAAGGACCGTCGGCCTGGTCTTTGCCTGGAGGCGTCAGCCTTGAGGCACGATCGGTGGCGAGGAAGGTGCTCCCGAGACCTTCGTTGACCTCAAGGGCATACCCTCGAGCCAGAAGAAATCTCTGACAGAAGGCCCGGGACTCGTCCCCGTGATAGGAAAGCAGGATCCGCCAAGGCCGGCGGCTTCCCTCCCACAACTGTCCTCCAGCGCGTAAGGCTGCCGCTTCCGATCCTTCGATGTCCATCTTGAGCAGATGGGGCGATGGAAATCGCGCTGCCAACGCGTCGAGCGTCGTGCTAGAAACCTCGAGTTTCAGGCCCCGGGAGTTCCTGATGGCGGGGTTATGCACACTGTCGAGAGCGCTACCCCGAGTGTCGTCGGCCGCGCGCACCACGAGGCGCGTGCTCCCTGCCTCGTCTGACACCGCCGCCTCCACAACCGTGACGTTCGTGAGGCCGTTAGTCGCGAGTTGCTCGCGGAGGGACCGGCAGACGCTGGGATCCGGCTCCACAGCGAGCACCCGGCCGCTAGGGCCCACTGCCCGAGCACCCTGCAGAGTGTGGTAGCCGGCGTGGGCGCCGAGATCCCAATACACGTCCCCGGGCCGCAGTTTGACGGCAATCAGGGCGCTGATCTCCGGTTCGTACCGGCCGGTATGGTACCAGTAGGGGAAGCGGTTCTCGCGTCGCCACCGCAAGCCCTTCATCGGGCCGGAGCGAATTGCATAGACCCGGCCTTCGCCCCAGCGCGATGTAACCCACTTCAGGGCTGTGCGCGCCCCAGGCACCTTGAGAACGATCCGAGTTAAGGAGTGAACATCCAGCGCCATCATGCCCCCTCGGCGGCCCCATTGCACTTCCCTTCTAAGGCGCAGATACTTGGTTAAGTATAACTGAACAAAACGTACAGTCCTTCTGTCCAGCTCCGCAGCAGCCGTTTGGATGCGCCGGCGAGAATCGCCCCGGACCGTGGGAGTAGGCGTGGCTGAAGGCGGGAACGAATGACTGTGGGCGTACACCCGGGGAGGGAATGGCGGTGAGGCGAAAGTGGCAGCTCGTCAGTCAAGCTCTAACTCCGATGCTCCTTGTCAGCCTCTACTATCTCTGGAAGCATCGGGCAACCGTCAGTGGGAAGGCTGAAGTGGATCTCGCCTCCACAACCTCGTGGGGCACAGGCTGCGTGATTTCGGCATTCACCAAGATCAAGATCACAGGACCATTTGTGATGGGGCGTCGCGTACAGATCGCCACCGGCTGCTTCATCGCCGCCGGCAGAGCCGGACTCACAATCGGTGACGATGTACTCATCAGCCCCAACTGTACGATCATCACGGGGAAGTACCGCTTCGACCGTCTGAAGATCCCGTTGCAGGAACAAGGCACCGAAGGCAAGGGTGTGCGGATTGGAGACCGGGTGTGGCTTGGCTCAAATTCCGTCGTATTGGATGGGGCGGATATCGGGGACGACGTGATCATCTCGGCGGGCTCGGTGGTAACCGGTGGGGTGCCTCAAAACAGCATTGTTCTAGGCAACCCGGCCAAGGTGATCTTCACCCGGCGAGCGGATTTCACCAATTCGCTCGATGAGAAACCGCTGGCAAGAACGTCGGCACCGCAGCCGGTGAATTCAGGTGAGTGACAGCGGCACGGCGGCGCGTCTGAGGGGGGTGCTCGCACAGGTGCTCGGCGTACCGGCCGCCACTATTGGCCAGGAAACGTCTGCGGACACCGTCGGCTCTTGGACCTCACTCAATCACCTCATGCTCATATCCCAGGTCGAAGAAACTTTCGGGGTCGTCTTTTCAAACCAGCAGATCCGGGACCTGACATCCTATGACAAGCTCCTGAGTGCCGTTGCGGCGCAGACAATGTCGGAGAGCTGAGGCGGAGCCCGTAGCCGCCCGTCAGCGGGAAGTAGCTACCAGTATACCGACGGCCGTTGAGTACGGATTGTGCCATCGTCGGCCGACCCCGACCGGAATGGTGACCGCGTCGCCACTCTCCAGCACGTGGTCCACTTGGCCGAGGGTCAGCACCGTCCGGCCCTTCAACACCAAAGCAAACTCTTCCCGCAATGCCGAATAGGGCTGCTTCCCGCTCATCCCTCCCGGCTCGATGGTCACCAGGACCGCGTCGAGCCCCCCAACCCCGCCACCTCCGCCCAAGCGTTCTATCCGAGCCTTCGACCACTCACTGGTGAGTAGCATCCGGCCATCGGCCCGCACGACCACCGGAGCCGGCTCGACCCCGTTGAAGAACTCGGCGAGTCTTACGCCAAGGCCGGCGGCGATTCGCTCCATGGATGCAATGGATGGCGAGGCTTGTCCGTTTTCAACCTGTGAGAGGAAACTGGCGGAGAGCCCGGTGGTCGCTGCAAGGCTTCGCAATGATAGGCGCTGAGCTTCCCGCAATCGCCGAATGGCTCCGCCGAGGTCCGCGTCAGGCATCGTCAAACCAGGTGTTGGGGGAACTCGGTGTCACCCTACAGGACCGGACCGGCGGCCGCAACCCGGCGGGGGTTCCTAGCAAGGTGATGATCGCCTGCCGGCCCTAAGTTCCATGCGCCTATGATGTCCTCTGAAACGCAGTTGGACTAGCCCGGGCCCGGAGCCGTCGAGGGGCATTAGGCGAGAAAGGCTCGGGCTGCGACCGGTGACGCGGGAGGCCATCCTAGCCTCCGAGGCAGGGTGACAGCAGTAGTGTATGGGAAAGAGGACGACCCGGCGGGCAAGGCCCCCTGCTGCCGAACGCTCGGCATCTGTCCGCTCAGCCCAATACATGAGCGCGTTGCGAGAGAAGTGCTTCGGCTTGCCCCCGCAGCCATCGGGCAGCGGGATGTACAGGTGTTGGGGTGCAGGCAAGGGCGACGGCGATCGCCGTAGATCACAACCTTTGTAGCAGCGAAAGCGACCTAGCGGTTTGCGCGAGACCGTTCTGATCCTTTGGCCTCCACGCCGCGCAGTGCCCGTACTAAAGCCACTCTGCAATTCCTGTGTTGCGGGCCATCACAGCATTGAGGCTGTGGCGCCGACAGAACGCCGGGAAGGCATTGTCGCGGAAAATGCCGAGTATGCTTTCGGCCGTAATCACATCGTGCGAAGCGAGCACCCCGCCGGGCCGGAGATGCCGAGCAGCGGTTTCATACTCCCACGTCATATGCTCAAATGTGTGCAGACTGTCGTGATAGAACATATCGATCTGGCCCAAGCGACCGAGGACTTGGGGCAATTCCGTCCTGATGTCGCCGACCACATAATGCCAGCGCGCCATCAAGTCGGGTCGGACCAGGAAGTGATATGGCGGCTCGCCAGGACACGTCCCAAGGTCAATGCTATGCAGTTCCCCTTGTCCGTTGGCTTCCATAGCGGCGAGGATGTGACCACTGGACGCTCCGTATAGCACTCCCGTCTCTACTGCCACCTGCGGACGGGCGGCTCGAACCACGACGTATAGCAGCTCGCATCCGAACCGATCACTGGTGCCCATCCGGCCTTGGCCAAGAATCCCCTGAAGCGCTGCCAGTTGCTCCTGATACCAACGTGCTATCTCTGACCCGCGGTATTCGTTGGCCAGCTCCGTCGCATCGACTCCCCAGCGGGCCGAAATTGCATCCAACGCACGGGCACGACTCTCCTCCAGGGTGGTCCGTCGGAGCCTCGCCCACAGGACTAGTCGGAGCAGGGCCCGTTGCGGATGGCGCACTGCTTTCCGCGCCAGCGTGAGCCAAGATGCGGATAGCCCGCTAGCAGACCTGGCCTGAGGCCACCTCAAGAGGTCCCCTTTAGATCCCATCTGCCGCTCCTGGGAGGTCGGTTTATGGACCACGCCAGGTTCGCGAACCTTCAGAACTGGCTATGGATTTCTGGATCTTCACTTACTGGGGATGGTCGCACACAGCGGGGCTGAACGCTGTGTTCAGCGTCACTTTACACGAATGAGACGTTATGGACTGAGGATGGGATTGACGTCGTGATCGGTGCTTGGTACCGCTGAACCGTCCCGGAATCTTAGCATGCAGGTCGCCGGTGCCGCCGTTCGCTGAGACGCGGAATAGTTCGTCGAGGCCCGGTACGCCGACGGGCCAACGCGCTGCTGGTGACATTAATCAGGTCCCTCGCTCCGCTCGGGATGAGGTTGCGCGGAGCTCCTCGATCCACTCCGTCAGCCACTTGCCGGTGCGTGAGATCGCGGCCGAGCTGTCGTTGGCCAGAAAGTCGTAGCCGCCGCGGCTGAGCTCCGGGGCGGCGTACACACCACTCACGCGAGCCCTTTTCCGGGCATCCAGAAGCGCGGACAGACTCGACCTCGTTCCGATCCAGAGCAGCGCGTCCGATGCCCGTGAAGCATAGCGCGGCGGCACCCCGAAGCTGTCCGGCGCGGCAT
>JACCRH010000434.1 GCA_013813675.1 Gemmatimonadales bacterium | reverse complement strand
CGGCCGATCTCGCTGGAGATCCTCTCCAGTCTCCGGCAGGCGGATGTCGGCGTCGCCGCGGCGTACGGCGTGGTGCTCATGCTGGTGAGCGGGGCGGTGTTCGCGCTGGGCTCGGGCGGACCGGGCCGGGGAGGAAACGCCGGGTGACGTCGCCGACCGGGAGCGGCGGCTTCCGCCGGCTGGCCATCCTGATCGCGGTCAACTTCGTGGACATGGTCGGCTTCATGATCGTGCTTCCGCTGCTGCCGTTCTACGCCCTCGACCTGCGCGCCTCCCCCGAGATCATCGGCCTGCTCATCGCCGCGTTCTCTATCGCCCAGCTGGTCTCAGCGCCATTCTGGGGGCGGGTGTCCGACCGCTACGGCCGCCGGCCAGCGCTTCTGATCGGACTCACCGCGTCGGCGCTCGCGTACGTGGTCTTCGGCTTCGCCGAGAGCCTCTGGCTCCTGTTCCTGTCCCGCCTGGTGCAGGGTGCCGGCGGCGGCACGACCGGAGTCGCCCAGGCCTACGTCGCCGACACGATGGCGCCCGGCGAGCGGGCCAAGGCCCTGGGCTGGCTTTCCGCGGCGACCTCCGCCGGGGTGGCCTTCGGCCCCGTGATCGGCTCGTTCGCGGCGCACCTGGGGCGGGCGGCCCCGGGACTGGTCGCGGCCTCTCTCTGCCTGCTGAACATCGCCTTCGCCTGGCGATGGCTGCCTGAGTCGCGACACCGCGAGACCGGTCCGGCCCCGCTCCGGCGGCCGATCTGGCACCCGGCGGTCACCGCGCTGCGCCACCCCGGCGCGCCCCTCTCCCGGCTCCTCTGGATCTACGGCATCGGCATGCTGGCCTTCGCGTCGCAGACCTCGGTGCTTGCGCTGTATCTCGGCGCGGAGTTCGCACTCGACGAGCGGAGCATCGGCCCGATCTTTACTTACATCGGGATCCTCTCGTTCGTGATCCGGAGCGTACTGCTGGGTCCCATCGTGGGTCGGTTGGGTGAGCTGTGGACCATGCGCCTGGGCGCGGCCTTCCTGGCGCTGGGACTCTGGCTGTACCCGAGCCCCGAAACACTCTGGACCTTCGCCGCGGTAATCCCCCTTGTGCCGATCGGTACGGCGCTGCTCTTTCCATCCACTACCTCTCTCATGTCCCGCCAGTCCGACCCGCGTGAGCTGGGCACCACGATGGGCGTGGCCCAGACCTTCGCGGGGCTGGCGCGCGTCGCGGCGCCGCTGCTGGCGACGATGGCGTTTCAGCGCCTGGGCCACGGGGCGCCGTTCTATATCGCCGGCACCTGCGTGGCGCTCGCCGGGGTGCTGGCGTTCCAGATCCAGGTCGGTCCCAGCGTCTCCGCGCATCCCATGGAGGACAAGGCGAGAGTCTCATGAGCACCGACGACCGGCTGGAGCGGCTGGAGCGGCGGGTGGAGGTGCTGGAGGCACTGGCGAGGAAGGCGGCACCAGGTGGCTTCGACGCCGGGGCGCCGCTGCCCGCCGCCGAGGTTCCCGTCGAATCGGCGACGGTTCCGCCCCATCCCGCCGTTCCTCCCCCACCGGCGTCCCGGCTGCCCGATCTGACCGAACAGTGGATTGGGCAGCGCGGATTGCTCGCGGTGGGGGTGGTCGCGCTCCTGATGGCCACCGGCTACCTGCTCAAGCTCTCGTTCGAGCGAGGATGGATCTCGCCCGTCATGCGCTGTGCCGGCGGCGCGATGCTCGGCGCGGTGGTGGGCGCCGTGGGTTGGCGGCTGCACCAGCAGTATCGCACGTATGGCGCCGCGCTCGTCGGCTGCGGCTGCGGCATCATTTACCTCAGCGTGTGGGCGGCCTGCCGGCTCTACGAGGTCATCCCACCGACGACCGGCATCGTCGGACTCGCGTTGGTCTCGGTGGCGCTCGCCATGATCGCCCTGGCGATCGACGTCGAAGCGCTGGGGACCGCCGCCGCGCTCGGCGCCTTTACGGCGCCGGTCCTGCTCGGCAGCAACGACGCCAACGCGAACCTGCTCCTGCTCTACCTCGCGAGCATGGCGGCGGGGCTGGGCATGGTCGCCGCGCGGCGGCGCTGGCGGCTGACCATGTTCGTCGTGGCGGCCAGCTATTTCGGGGTCGGCATCGCCGGCGCGGGAGAGGAGGCCCTGCCCTGGGCCCTGCTGCTCTACGGCGTGATCGGGGGAACGGCCGGCCTCTTCGTCGGCCTGCGCGAGCAGTGGTGGGAGACGCGCCTGCTCACCTTCTCCGGCGGCTGGGTGCTGCTCGGCGCGGCGAGCGAACGAATGACGGTCCACTGGCCCGTGTTTCTGGCGGGCCTCGTCCTGTCTCTGCCCGTCTGGTGGCACGCCATGGCAAAGCCCAAGGTGCTGCCGCTGCGGGTGGGCCCACGCAGCCCCGAGAAGCCGGATGTCCCCCGGGCGGCCGAGGGATGGTCGGCGGGGGAGGCTCTCTACTTCTTCAGTACCCCGCTGCTGCTCGGCTGGGCCGCCTATGGCCTTGCGCCGGACCGCTTCGACGCCATGCCAGGCCTGCTCCCGCTCCTGGTAGCGGTACCCTATCTGCTGGCCGGCTACCTCCGCCCGCGTCCACCATTCGCCCTGGTCGGCGCCACCGCCGCGGCGCTGGCCGCTCAGGCGCAATGGTCCGGAACGCTGGAGGTCTGGGCACTGCTCGGCCTCGCCCTCTTGTGGCCGGCCTTCGACCACCCGCTCGGGCGAACCGATGGCCGGTGGTACGGCGTGCTCACCTGGGGCGCCGCGATGCAGCACCTGCTCGAGGACTCGCTCCAGGCGCGCACCGCGGCCGACGCGGCGTTCGTGGGGCCCTGGGCCCTGGCGCTCTGGGGGGCCACTACTACCGCGCTCGCGCTCGCCGCCGGGCTGGTGAAGGCGACGGCGAACGAAGGCGAGGCCCGGCTGGCGCGCTCCGGCCTCTGGTCGTTCGCCGGGCTGCTCACGCTGTTCGGGGTTACCGCTGAGATCAGGCGCTACTTTGAGCTGAAGAGCCTCTCCCGCGTCACCGCCGAGCTGGCGGCGGGGCTCGCAGTGAGCGCCTGGTGGCTGGTCTTCGCGGCCGCGCTCATCTTCGTCGGCTTCACCCGCTCCATCAAGCCGCTGCGCGTGGCCGGTCTCGGGGTCGCCGGGCTCGCGGTGATCAAGGTGATCGTCTTCGACCTCTCCTCGCTCGACGCGCTCTATCGGGTCGGCTCGGTCTTCCTGCTCGGCCTGGTGATGCTGTCGCTGGCGTACCTCTATTACCGGTACGATCGTCCGGAGCGAAGTTCTTGATTTTTGAATGCTCTCGAAAAGCTGAACGTCATCCTGAGCGAAGCGAAGG
>JACCRH010000394.1 GCA_013813675.1 Gemmatimonadales bacterium | reverse complement strand
CGAACAAGGCACCGTCGACCGCGTTCTCGAAGTCGGCGTCGCTGAAGAAGATATTGGGCGACTTGCCGCCCAGCTCGAGCGAGACCCGCTTGAGCTGATCGGCCGCGGCCCGCATGATGGTCTTGCCGACCTCGGCACTCCCCGTGAAGGCGACCTTGCGGACCTTCGGGTGGGCCACCAGCGGCGCACCCGCGCCGGGGCCGTCACCGGTCACGATGTTCACCACACCGGGCGGCAGACCCACCGCCGTGAAATCCTCGGCCAGCTTGAGAATGGAGAGGGGCGTCTGCTCCGCCGGCTTCAGCACCACGGTGCAGCCCGCCGCCAGCGCCGGAGCGATCTTCCACGCCGCCATCATCAGCGGATAGTTCCAGGGAATGATCTGGCCCGCGACGCCGATCGGCTCGCGCATCGCCAGCGCCACCGCGTCGGCCGGAACCGGCAGCACCTCGCCGTTGATCTTGGTGGCCAGCCCGCCGTAGTACTCGAAGCAGGTCGCGGTGTCGTCCATGTCGTATTCCGACTCGACGATCGGCTTCCCCGAGTTGATCGTCTCCACCTCGGCCAGCTCAGCCCGCCGGGCCCGCACCCGCTCGGCGAGCCGGAAAAGAATTCTTCCCCGCTCCTGCGCGGTGACCGACCGCCACCCCTGGTAGAACGCGCGGGTCGCCGCCTGCGCCGCGCGATCGATATCGGGCGCCCCACCGGCCGGGCAGGTGGCCACGACGCCTTCGGTGGCGGGGTCGAAGACGTCGAAGGTCTTCCCGCTCGCAGCGTCCACGAACTTTCCGTCGATGTACATTCGGTACCGGGTGGCTTCGGACTTGCGGGACTTGCTCTTCTTCGCGGTCGCCGTGCTCGTCATTTCGCCTCCGACTCTTTCTAGCCTGGTTACATCGCGAATTGGTGTGGTGCATCCATCAGCGGAGCTCTACGCCGCCACCGTCTCCCTGCTGGACAAAGGGCGAACCCGCGGAATCCCCGTCCGGGCGGTGTCGTCCCGGATGTTCCAGGGCATCCCTTCCCGGGCCATCCGCTCGAGGAACGGGTCGGGATCGAACTGCTCGGGCGACATCACCCCGATCCCGCGCCACACGCCCTGGTGAATGAGCCGCGCGGCGATGACCGGCGGGATCCCGGTCTGATACGCTGTCGCCTGCACGCCGAGCTCGGTGTAGGCGGCCTCGTGGTCCGACACGTTGTAGATGTAGAAGGAGCGCGGCTCACCGTTCTTGACCCCCTTGACCAGCGTCCCCACGCAGGTCTTGCCTCGCATCCGGCCCGCCAGATCCTTGGGCTGAGGCAACAGCGAAACCACCAGATCGCGGGGGGCGATCGAGGCGTTACCCACCCGGACCTGGGTCTTGCCCGAGAGGCCCAGGCGCTTCATCACCCGCAGCGTCTCCACCGTGACGTCGTCCATGCAGAGCTTGAAATCCACGGTGCGAGCCTGCGGGAAGAACCGGGGCAGGGTCTTCGACTCCTCGTGGTCCACGTAGTAGCAGTTGAGGATGCCGAGCTCGGGGAAATCGAACGGCTCGAACCCGGTGAGCGGCTCCTCCAGGTGAAAACGGCCGTCGCGCCAGGAGACGGCCTTGCAGAGGCACTCGTCGATGAAGACCCAGGGACTGAAGGCCGCCACAAAACCGTCGTGCCCTTGGCAGACGGAGTTGTCGCCGTCGCGGACGCGGATCTCGGTGATCACGTCCAGCAGGTGCTTGCCGGCGTAGGCGGCGTAGACGTTGGTGGTGCCGGGGTCGGCCCCCATGCCGAGCAGGGCAAGCCGTCCGGCGGCTCTGAACTCCGCGTCGAGCGCGAACTGGTCGTCCAGCTTGGGGACGCCATCCGCGTCGGTGCCGCCGCTCGCCAGATCGATGTAATCGCAGCCTGCAACCAAGCAGGCGCGCATCACCTCGAGGTTGGTGACGGGCAGGGCCGCGTTGAGCACGATGGTACTGCCGGTGTCACGGATGGTGCGGGCCACAGTGGCGCGATCGCCGGCGTCGAGAACGACAGCCGAGACTCGAGGATCGTTGAGCCGGTCCGCAAGGAGGGAGGCGCGGGCGGACACCGCGTCGGCGATGACGAGTTGCTCGAGCATCGCCTCCTGCACGAATTTTAGGGCGGACACGGTCCCCACCGCGCCGGCACCTAACATCAGGACTTTCACAAACTCCTCTTTTCGGGTGAAGCGGGACTCGGTCTGGAGGTTGTGCCCCCTCGCCCCCCCCGCATATAGGGGCTCGCAGCTCAAGGAGATCGTCAGCTGCGAGGTGTGGACCCTCCGCTTGGTCGGAGGATGCAAACACGCCCGCCCCAGTGGGGCCGACGCATAGGGATCATAGCTCTCGCCCCCCACAGGCTGTCCAGCCCCCGGGGGCCATTCGGGGGGAGGGAGCAGGTCTTATACGGCGCCTGGCGGTCATATATAAGCCACTATCTTTGATAGCGATACAGGGATTTCGCCAAATCGCTGGCGACGAATAGTTATTCAGCCTCTCAAGGCCTCCAACCCGCCGCCGGCCCGTCCTGCGGGAGCCCGGAGGTATCTTGGGTCCCGCCTTCCTTTCAACCGCTGCTCGAGGCAGGTATGGCCGGCGTCATCCAGATCCGGACCGAGATCCCGGGGCCCAAGAGCCGCGCCCTGCTGGCCCGACGCGCCGCGGCGGTGCCGCGCGGCGTGCCCGCGGTCACCCCGATCGCGCTGGTGCACGCCGAAGGCGCGGTGGTGACCGACGCCGATGGCAATCGGCTGATCGATTTCGGCGGCGGCATCGGCGTGGTGAACACCGGCCACCGGCATCCCGGCGTGGTGGACGCGGTCCGGGCCCAGCTCGACCGCTTCGCGCACGTCTGCTTCCCGGTGTCGACCTACGAGCCGTATGTCG
>JACCRH010000340.1 GCA_013813675.1 Gemmatimonadales bacterium | reverse complement strand
GCACCGCATCCATCAGCGCCCGCCCCGGCGCGAGCTCGGGCCGGCAGCGCAGGCAAGGCCGGTAGCCCGCGCGCTCGGCGGCGGCGGCGGTATCGAAGAATCGCCGGCGATCGGGATAGGAGACTCGGGCTGGGCAGACCGGCCGGCAGTAGACCTTGGTGGTGGTGATGCCGACAAAGAAAATCCCGTCGAACCGGGCGTCGCGCGCGTGCACCGCGCGTTGGCAGATGTCGGCCTGTAGCATGGGTCGAAATCTAGCCCGCGGTGCGCTCCGGCCTCGCCGGATTCGGACGTGGAATCGAGAGGCCTTCCCTCCGCCGACCATCGGCATGTTCCGGGTCCGGATTCGGCAAGCGTATCGGGTCACAGCAGGGCATGATAGCGCTCCGTTCCAGACGGTTCCGGCGGACTGATGAAAGGATGGCCTCCATGTTTCCCATCGCGGCGTTGATCGCGACCCTCTTCTCTGGAGCTCACAGGTCCGATTCCCGAGAGTGCGAGCCTCCCGATTCCTCCCGCGCCATCTCCGCGGTTCGGGTCCTCAACCGGGCATACATCGATGCCGCGCGGGGCAACGACGTCACCTGGTTTCGCCGGCACCTGGCGGAGAACGTCGTCGTGGTGCTGGGCAGCGGGCGCCGACTCCTGAAGCCCGAGTTTCTGAGTCTGATGGCGGAGCAGCCCAAGAGCTTCGAGTCGCTCACGGTGCGGGACGTCACGTTGCGCGTGTTCGGCGGGACGGTCCAGGTGGACGCCGACGCGCCGTGGAAACTCAGGGGTGGCGCGACCGGCGTGTCGCGCTACATCGATACCTACGCCTGGGTGGACTGCCGTTGGCAGGTGATCTCGGCGCAGATCACCTTGTTGCCGCCATCCGATCACCGGCAGGCCTAGGCGAATGGTTCCGGCCCGCGGGTTTCCGCTGCGTCGCGGCGGACGGCGCGAGTTACCGTCGAACCATGTCGCCTACCGAGCGCCGCGCGCTGCTCCTCCTCGTGTCACTCGGGCTCGCCGGGCAGGGCGTGCGCTGGTGGGCCACCCGGCCGGGAGAGGCGCCGGGACAGATCGAGCTGCTCGCGGCCCTCCCACCCAAGTCTCCTCTCGCCCACCGGGACAGCGTTCTCGCGCTCTCCCGTCCTCTGGCCCCGGGCGAAAAAATCGACGCCGATCGGGCCACTGCCGGCGAGCTCGCCCGGCTCCCCCGGGTCGGGCTGGCGCTGGCCAAGGCCATCGTCGCGGATCGCGAGGCGCAGGGCCCCTTCGGGGGCGTCGAGGGGCTCGACCGGGTGCCCGGCATCGGCCCCGGAATGCTGGGCGCCATCGGCCCACACCTGGTCTTTTCCGCTGGCTCGGGAGCGCGAGCATCCGGGCAGTTCGCACGACCCGGCGCGTATTTGGCAGGGGAGGCCGGCGGCGGTGGCCACCAGAGCGCCACCGCCGCTCTAAACCTCAATTCGGCGTCGCTTTCCGAGCTCGACGCCCTGCCCGGAATCGGCCCGGCCCGCGCGGCGGCGATCTTGCAGGAGCGCGAGGCGCGGGGGCCGTTCACCTCGGTCGAAGCGCTTTCCCGCGTAACGGGTCTGGGGCCTTCGGCCATTGCCCGGCTGCGCGATCGGGTCACGGTGCGCTGATGGCCGGCGCTCCAGACACCCGGCCCGGCTTCCGATACTGCCCCCAGTTGGCCCGGCACTTCTTCTCAGACCACGAGACCATGGCGACCGCAGCAGCCGGCAGTAGCGGCGATCGGCTCGGCGAAGTCCTGCTGCGCGAAGGACTCCTCACGCGCGAGCAGCTCACCGCGGCGATAGCCGACCAGAAAACCAACAAGCATCGCCTGGGCTACGTCCTGGCGAAGCTGGGGATGGTGCCCGAGCTGGAGATCACCAAGGTGCTGGCCCGGCAGTATCGGATGCCCGCGGTGGACCTCTCCCGCTTCGAGGTCGATCCCCGGATTCTGAAGCTGGTGCCTGCCGACATGGCCTCGAAGGGCGTAGTGTTGCCGCTCAAGCGGGAGGGCCGCACTCTCACCGTCGCCATGGCCGATCCCACCGACCTCGGCCTGCTGCAAGACCTCAAGTTCGTTACCCGGTTCGATCTCTTTCCGGTCCTCGCGGGCGAATTCAGCCTCCGTACCCTGATCGAAAAGCACTACGCCAACGATCAGCAGGAGCTGCAGAGCCTGCTGAAGGACATGGAGGCCACCGGCGAAGACGTCGAGGTAGTCGAGGAGCAGGAAGAGGAGACCGTCACCCAGGCGCAGATCGAAGATGCGCCGGTCGTCAAGCTGATCAACGGGCTGCTGATCGACGCGGTCAAGCGGGGCGCCAGCGACATCCACATCGAGCCGTTCGAGCACGAGATCCGGGTGCGCTACCGGGTGGACGGCGCCCTGCTGGAGATCATGCGCCCGCCGCTCAAGATGAAGGCCGCTCTCACGTCCCGCATCAAGATTCTCTCCCAGCTCAACATCGCCGAGCGGCGGGTGCCCCAGGACGGCCGGCTCAAGCTCAAGATGGGCAACCGGGTCATCGACTTCCGGGTGTCCACGCTGCCGGTGCTGTACGGCGAAAAGATCGTGCTCCGAATCCTCGACAAGGGCAACCTGACGCTCGACCTCACCAAGTTCGGCTTCGAGGTCAAGGCGGAGAAGGATCTCATGCGGGCCATCCTGAACCCCTACGGCATGGTGCTGGTCACCGGGCCGACCGGTTCGGGCAAGACCACGACGCTCTACTCCGCGCTCTCCCGGATCAACACCACCGAAGTGAACATCATGACGGCCGAAGATCCGGTCGAATACAACCTGATGGGCATCAACCAGGTGCTGGTGCGGAGCGAGATCGGGCTCACCTTCGCGGCGGCGCTGAAGGCGTTCCTGCGGCAGGACCCGAACATCATCATGATCGGCGAGATCCGGGACCTGGAGACCGGCGGCATCGCCATCAAGGCGGCGCTCACCGGCCACCTGGTGCTCTCCACCCTGCACACCAACGACGCGCCCAGCACCATCACCCGTATGATCGACATGGGCATCGAGGCGTTCAACGTGGCCAGCGCGGTCAACCTGGTGGTGGCCCAGCGATTGGTGCGGCGTATCTGCAAGGACTGCAAGACTTCGCACAAGTACACCGACGTCGAATTGCAGTCCCTGGGCACAGATCTTGAGAGTCTGCGGGCCCTGCAGTTCATGAAAGGCTCGGGTTGCGAGACCTGCAGCGGCACCGGCTACAAGGGCCGGGCCGGCCTCTACGAGGTCATGGCCCTCACCCCGGAGCTGCGCCGGCTGATCCTTCGGGGGGCCTCGGTCGCTGAGTTACAGGACCAGGCGGTCGCCGACGGCATGCTCACCCTCCGCATGGATGGGATGAAGAAGATCG
>JACCRH010000327.1 GCA_013813675.1 Gemmatimonadales bacterium | reverse complement strand
CACCCTCGAAGTGGCGGAGATGGAAGGGCGCCGGGTGAAGACCCTTCGTCTGCACAGTCCCCAGCCTGAAGCCGAACCCGAGACTCCGGTGGCCGGCCGGGAAAGTCGCGCGTCCTGACCGATCGGTCCCTCGTCCCACAGGACAATCCGCGGGCTGACCTGCGCACGGCCCTGCTCGATCTCGGGTACCGGTTGGCCGGTGTCCGGACCCCGGAGGAGGCCGCCCGCACTATCGCGTCGGTCTCCCGGGACGTCCTGGGGTGGGACGCCTACAGTCTCGACCTCTACTTCGCCGAGACCGAAACCGTGAAAGCGATCGTGAGCATGGACCGGGTCGGAGAGGGCGAGCCGGTGGACGTGCCGCATGCCTACCCGTCGGGCCCGCCGGGGCCGATGACGCGGAAGGTGCTGGCCGCCGGCGGGCAGCTCATCCTGCGGGACGCCGTGGCGCCGTCGCGCGAGGGGCTGACCCCGTTCGGGGCGGTAGGCCGCTCGTCCGCCTCGCTGATGTTCGTGCCGGTGCGCCACGGCGAGCGCGTCGCCGGCATCCTCTCGATCCAGAGCTACACTCCCCACGCCTACGGTCCCGACGACCTCGCGGTGCTCCAGACGCTGGCGGATCACTGCGGGAGCGCCCTGGAGCGGCTTCGGATCGAGGAGGCGCTCCGGGAGAGCCAGGCCCAGCTCCAGCGCGCCGAGAGCGCCGCGCTGGTCATGACCGCGCACCTCGCGCTCGATGGCCGCTGGCGCAAGGTCCCATCGACCCTGTGCGACCTGCTCGGCTACTCGGAGGAGGAGCTGCTGGCCCTCAACCTCACCGACGTGACGCACCCCGACGACGTCGAGCCGGACCTGGCCGAGCGGCAGAAGCTGATCCGGGGCGAGGCGCGGTCCTATGACCTGGTGAAGCGGCTGCTCCGCCGGGACGGAAAGGTGGTATGGGTCTACGCCAATACCTCGGTGGTGCAGGACGCGGCGGGCACGCCGCTCTACTATCTGGCCTACATACGGGACGTGAGCGAGCGGCGCGCGCTCCAGGAGCAGTTGCGCCAGGCGCAGAAGATGGAGGCGGTCGGCCAGTTGGCCGGCGGTGTGGCGCACGACTTCAACAATCTCCTCACCGCGATCATCGGGAACACCGAGCTGCTGCTCCGAACCATAGAGCCCGAGGATCGCCGTCGGCTGGATGTCCTGGAGATCAACCGGGCGGCCCACCGCGCCGCCACGCTCACCCGGCAGCTCCTCGCCTTCAGCCGGAAGCAGGTCCTGCAGCCGAGGATCGTGGATCTGAACATTGTGGTGGCCGAGCTGACCGCCATGCTGCGACGGATCATCGGCGCGCACGTGCACCTCCGGCTCCAGCTCGAGCCGGCCTTGGGGCGGGTGCTCGCCGATCCCGGCCAGTTGGAGCAGGTGATCACCAATCTCGCGGTCAACGGCCGCGACGCGATGCCGTCGGGGGGGACGCTCACCATCCGGACCGCCAATGTCGACTCGGCCGACGTGCCGCCGCCCAGTCCCGAGTCGACCCCACTGCTCGGGCCGCTGGTCGAGCTCAGCGTGAGCGACGACGGCGTCGGCATGGACGAGCGGACCCAGGCGCGGCTGTTCGAGCCATTCTTTACCACCAAAGAGCTGGGCCGGGGGACGGGCCTTGGCCTCGCCACGGTGTACGGCATCGTTCGCCAGAGCGGCGGACATATCCGGGTCAGCACCCGGCTGCACCATGGCAGCACCTTCACCATCTATCTCCCTCATGCCGAGGGCACGCCCGAGCCGGGAACGGAGCCGGGCGGATGGACCGACCAGCCACCCGGCAGCGAGACGATCCTCGTCGTCGAGGACGAGGACGCGGTCCGCTACCTCGCGTGCCGGGTCCTGCGGGGCAGCGGCTACCGGGTGCTCGAGGCCGGCGATCCGGCCGCCGCGCTTCGGTTGCTGCGGGACGAGGGCCAACCGATCGACCTCCTTCTGACCGACATCGTCATGCCGGGAATGAGCGGGCCCGCGCTGGCCGAGCGGCTGGTGGCGGACCGGCCCGACCTCAAGGTCCTGTACATCACGGGATACGCCGAGGAGGCCATCGAGCGGCAGGGCGCGCTACCGGCGGGCGGCGCGCTCCTGGAGAAGCCGTTCACGGCGCAGCAGCTCGCCCAGCGCGTGCGCCAGGCGCTGGCGAGCGCGGAGACCTAGATGCTGCACGGTCCGGCCGCCACGCCTCCCGGAGCCCTCGATCTCACCGGTGAAGCCGCTCGCCGCCGCCGAGCGCTGCAGCGCGCCGCGGTCGCGGTGCTCGAGCACGGCGGGTACGAAGAGATCATTCCGCCCACCTTCGAGTACGAAGACGTCTTCCTTCGGGCTGGAGGGGCTGGGGTGGCGGAGCGCCTGCTCCGATTTCCCGATCGGGACGGGCGGATACTGGCCATGCGCTACGACTTCACCTCCAGCATCGCGCGCATCGCCTCCACCACCTTTGCCGGCGCCAGCCTGCCTCTCCGGCTCAGCTACTCGGGCCGGGTCTACCGCCAGGAGCCGGAGCGCGGCGGCCGGCCCCGCGAGACCCTCCAAGTCGGCGCCGAGCTGCTGGGAGACGGCTCGCTCCAGGCGGACGTGGAGATCGTGCGGCTCACGCTGGACCTGATCCGCTCCGCCGGGCTGGAAGACTTTCAGATCAACCTCGGCCACGTCGGCGTTCTGGCGCCGGGACTCGCCGCGCTGGAGGAGCCCTTCCGGGGCCAGGTGCGGCGCTGGATCGACCGGAAGGATCGCGCCGGCCTCACCCGGGCGCTGGCCGGACGGGAAGGGGACGCCTCCACCCTCGTCCGTCTGCCGTTCGTCATCGGGCGCCGGGATGCGGTGGAGGCGGCGCTCGGGGCGGCGCCACCCGCGGCCGCGCCGGGCCTCCGGCACCTGCTCGCGCTGGACGATGCCCTCGCGCCCGCCGAGCGGGGCCACGTGGTCTACGATCTGGGAGAGGTGAGGGGGCTCGACTATTACACCGGGCTGCACTTCGAGGTGTATGTAGCCGGGGCCGGCCGCGCCGCCGGCGCGGGCGGACGCTACGACGAGCTTATGGGACGGTTCGGCCGGCCGATGCCGGCAGTCGGAGTATCGCTCGACCTCGATACCATCGCCGAGGTGCCGCGGTGAGCCGGCTTCGGGTGGCGCTGGCCAAGGGGCGACTCTACCAGCCCTCGATCGCCCGGTTCCGCGCCGCGGGGGTGGAGCCCGCGAACGACGCCGGCCGCCGCCTCCTCATTCCTTCCAGCGACCCCGCCATCGAGTTTCTCGCGGTCAAGCCGGGCGACGTGCCGGTGTATGTGGAATCCGGCGCCGCCGACCTCGGGATCACCGGAACCGACGTGCTGCGGGAGACCGGAGCCGACGTGCTGGAGCCGCTGGAGCTCGGCTTCGGGTTCTGCCGGCTGGTGGTCGCTTCGCCCGGCTCCGCGCCCTATCCGCAGCTCGAGGGCGGCATCACGGCCCGGGTGGCCACCAAGTATCCCCGGCTGGCCCAGGCCCATTTCGGCGCCGCCGGCCGCCCGGTGGACATCATCCAGGTGAACGGCTCGGTGGAGGTGGCGCCGCTGCTCCACCTCTCGCACTGGATCGTGGACCTGGTGGACACCGGAAACACCCTGCGGGCGAACGGCCTGGTGGAGCGGGAGACGATCCTGGAATGCGGCGCGGTCCTGGTCGCCAACCGGGCGTCACAGAAGCTCAAGCTGGAAGAGTATTTGAGGTTGATGGAGAAACTGGAGCGGGCGGGCCAGCCGCCGGAGTGACCGCCGTCCGGGGTGAAACGGGCCCGGTTCTCATCGTGTCATCCTGAGCGAAGCGAAGGAGGCGTAGCCCGGTTCAGGCTCCTTCGCTCCGCTCAGGATGACAAACGAACCGTGTTCCGCCGAGCCATCCCGACCGCCATTTCGATGGCCGCGCGCATGCTCGACGCATCCGCCTTGCCGGTTCCCGCGATGTCGAAGGCGGTGCCGTGGTCGGGCGAGGTGCGGACGAAAGGAAGGCCGAGGGTGATGTTCACCGCGCGGCCGAACGCGGCCACCTTGATCGCGGTCATCCCGACGTCGTGGTATGGCGCCAGGACCGCGTCGAACTCGCCCCGCATCGCCCGGACGAAGACGGTATCGGCCGGCAGCGGGCCAGCGGCTCCGAGAGCCTCCGCGGCCGGCCGCAGGACCCTCTCCTCCTCGTCGCCGAAGAGGCCCGACTCCCCCGCGTGCGGATTCACCGCGCAGAGCGCGAGCCGGGGGCGCTCGATGCCCCACCAGCCGCGCAGCCCGCTCTCGGTGATGCGTCCGGTCCGGACCACTCGCTCAAGCGTCAGCAACGCCGGCACGTCGCGGAACGGCACGTGGGTGGTCACCAGCACCACGCGCAGCTGATCGGCCGCGAGCATCATCGCCACGTCGACCCCGCCGGCGAGGTGCGCGAGCCATTCGGTGTGACCGGGATAGGGAAATCCGGCGAGGTGGAGGGCGTGCTTGTGGGCGGGGGCGGTGACGATGGCGTCGACCTGGCCGGCAAGCGCGAGCTTGGCGGCGGTCTCGACCGCATGGCCCGTGAGGCGCCCCGCGCGGATGGCGCGGCCCCGCTCGTCCGCGGTTTGGCCGCTCCCCGGTCCCCAGCTTCCCACCGCCACCCGGTGCGCGGCCGGGATTGCCGCGATCTGATCCTCCGCCCCCACCAGCGTCACCTCGGCGTCGAGCGGCTGCTCCAGCGCGCGGGCGGTGATCTCCGGGCCGATTCCGCGGGGGTCACCGAGCGTGATGGCGATGCGGGGCGGCGGGCGCCCCCCTGCCGCTCCGCTCAGGTCCTGATCTCCACGTAGGTGGACTTCCGCAACTGGTCGATGTAGCGGCGGATAGCGAGCTCCTGCCCGAGCTGCTGGCGGATGCGGTCCTGTACGTCCTCGTAGCGGATCTCGCCCTCCGAGCGGCGGCCGGTCACCTGGAGTACCACGAACTGTTCGCGGTCACCGGTTCCTTTCAAGGTGAACAGCGGGACGACGGCGCCGGAGTCGGCCCCGGCGGTCGCCTTGGTATACGCCTCGGGGAGCTTGTCCGCCGGCACGTTCTGCGCCTGGCGCTCGCCGCCCGACGGATCGTGATGGACCCGCTGGAGGGAATCGAACGATGCGCCCTGCTGCAGCCGCTCGCTCAGACTGACGGCGAGTGCGCGGGCGCCGGCCAGGTTGGCGGAATCGATCGCCGGCGTGAGCAGGATGTGTCTGGCCTGCACTTCAGCGGGCTGGGTTCGCTCGACCTGGATGATGTGATAGCCGAAGGGTGACTCCACCGGGTCGGAGATCACGCCCGGCTTGAGCGCGAACGCGACTCGCTCGAACTCCGGCACCATGACGCCGCGGCGGAACCAGTTGAGCGAGCCCCCCTGGTCGCGCGAGCCGGGATCCTGAGAGAAGCGCCGGGCGGCGGTCGCGAAGTCTGCGCCTCCGCGCAGCGCGAGCACGATCGAGTCCGCCTGCGCCCGAGCCCGCGCCTTGGCGGCGGCGGTGGCCTTCGGGGTCACCACGATCTGGCGGAAGGAAATCGTCGCCGGCCGGGTGCCGAGCGCCGCCTTCTGCTCGTCGAAGAACTTCCGCATCTCCTGTTCGGTGGGCGCCACCGGCTTGAGCTTGCCAGCCCCCCGAAGCCCGTCGATGAGCCGGTTCTGCAGGGCGGCGCGCCGCTGCTGGTCGGTGAGCCAGCGGCGGTATTCCTCAGGGGTCTGGAATCCCGCCTTCTTCAGCTCGTTCTGGTAGTCGACCTCGGAGCTGAAGTTGCCCCGCACCTTGCGCACCTGTTGCTCGACGCCGTCAGCAATCTCCTGGTCGGTGACTTGGATGGCGGTGTCGCGCGCCGCCTGCTGCACCAGCAGCTCCTCGTCCACGATCGACGAGACGACCTGGCGGCGCAGCGCCTGCAGCCGATCCGGCTCGGTCGGCAGTTGGACGCCCTGCGCCTGGCGGCTGAACAGCTCTTCGTCCACCTGGGACGCGAGCACCGGACGGTTGCCGACGACCGCCACCACCCGGTCCACCACGAGCACCGAATCGGCGCCCGGGCCGGCGGCGACCACCGTGGGGCCAGGCGGCGCCACCGCCGCGGTGTCCTGCGCGGCGGCGACACCACGCGGCGCGAGAGCGCCGGCGAGGACGCCGAAAGCGGCGAGCAGTACGGATCTGCCGAGCGGCATTGGGGCTCCGATCTATCGCTGCGGTGGCGCGCTGTCGGACGCGCTGTCGGGCGCGGTGCCCGGCGCGGGGAGTGGCGCGGGACCCGGCGCCGGCCGCATTGCGCCCGGTGGCGCCCCCGGCAGGCCGGACGGCGAACCGCCCGAGGCGGAGTCGCGCGCCGCCACCAACTCCTGCGCCAGCTGCAGCGAGCGGCTGAGCCCCGCGTTGTCCACCCGGGAGGGGAACCGCCCGCGCAGCAGCGTCGAGAGCGCATTGGGCAGCGGACGGAGCCGGCTCTTGCCGTCGTTCAGGCGATCGAAGTACGCCTCCACCTTGAGGGCCGCGAGCGACGCACGCTGGCCCTCCGGCACGCTCTCGTCGCTGAGCTCCGGCGCGCTGAGGCCCATGTCGGTGCGCAAGGTGTCCAACCGGGCGCGGTACTGCTGGGTGAGCTCGGTCCATTCCTCAGAGGTGAGCCGGATGCCGCCCGCTTCGGCGTCGCGCAGCAGGAGCGCGTTCTGCGCCAGCGCCTTGGCGAACTGGTTGAGGGCGCTGTCGTCGGCGGTTCGCAGCCGGCCCGAGTACTGCGGGGGCAGCGCGTTGACCCAGCGGATGAAGTCCCGGGTGGTGAGCGCGCCACCGACGTATTGCACCAGCGCCTTGTCCGACTTCACCGCCTCGCTCGGGTTCTCGATGGCGGTGCGCATGATCGCGGGGGCGTTGCCGGTGAGCTTGGTCTGGTTCGCGGCGGCCAGGCTGTCCATGTACACCGAATCGAGGCGCATGCCCGCCTGAGTGACCAGATGGTCGCCCAGCCGCTCGCGCACTTCTTCCAGCCCCGGGCGGCGAAGGATGTGGTAGCCGTACGGCGTCTCGACCACGCCGCTGGTCTGGCCCGGCTCCAGCGACCACGCCGCGCTGTCGAACGACGCGACGAAGCGGCCGCGCGGTCCCAGCGGCAGGTAGCCGCTGTCGGTCTTGCTTCCGGGGTCTTCCGAGAGCTGGGAGGCGAGCCGGCCGAACACCGCCCCCTTCCGGATCCGGATCAGCGTGGCGTCGGCCAGCCTGCGCTTGGCGCTGCGGAGCGTGTCGGCGGCGCCCGACCTGGCCCCGAACAGAATGTGTTGGAAGACCCGCTGATCCCCTTGCCGGTACAGGCTGTCCACCCCGGTCGGCGCCAGCGCGGAGCGCCGCGACATCAGCGTGTCGTGCCACCGGGTGCCCTTGATCTCCGCCACCTCGGGCCAGACGGCCTCGGCCACGCTGGCGGAATCGACCGGCAGCTCGTCTCGAACTACCGCCTGCGCCAGCAGCATGTAGTCGATCCAGACATTGGCCACGAGCTGCGCCGCCTCCGGCGTCAGCCGCACGCTCTTGGCGGCGCTCATGATCTTCGCCAGCCGCTCGGCGGAGAGCTCCTGCCCCGCGGCCTCGGCGGCGGTGTCGGCATGGGCGGTGAACAGATCCTTCGCCCGGTCACAGCCCGCCAGGCTGCCGCCCAGCACCAGCGCGGGGGCGATCACACGGACGACAACTGAAAATCGACTCATGACCTCTCCAGTGACATGACTCGGCTAGCCGGCGGCCTTCTGCAACGCGCGCACCAGCGCCGGCACGATCGGTTCGCCGCCCAGGCGAACCAGGCGGAGCGAGAGCGGTACCGTGCGGCGCACCTCGGCCGCCAGCTGCACGTCGTCCAGTGCCGATGTGAGCCCGGTGAGCCTGGGCTGGGTGCCCGGGCGGAAGGTAAGCCGCGCCTCGTCTCCCCGCACCAGCACGTGCTGAAGACCGAGCGCCGCGCCCAGCACGCGAAGCCGCGCCATGTGGAGCAGGGTCTCGGCCTCGGCCGGCAGGGGCCCGAAGCGCTCGCGCAGTTCATCCCGCAGCCCATCAATTTCGCCGGACGCGAGCGCCCGCGCCAGTCGGCGATAGAGATCCAGCTTGACGTCGTCGTCGGGCACGTAGCCGTCGGGGAGGTGCGCCGGACGGTCGAGCACCACGTCGGGCGGGGCGGGCTGCTCGGTGACCCCCTGGCCGCGTAAGCTGCGAACGGTCTCTTCCAGCCAGCGCATGTACAGGTCGAACCCCACCGCGTGCGCGTGCCCCGACTGCTCGGCGCCGAGCAGATTCCCCGCTCCGCGCAGCTCCAGGTCCTTGAGGGCGATGCGATACCCTGCGCCCAGGTCGGTGTGGTGCTCCAGCACCCTGAGGCGCTCCTCGGCGTCGGCATCGATCGTATCGGGCACCAGGAGGTAGCAGTAGGCGCGCCGGTGGCTGCGTCCCACCCGTCCCCGTAACTGGTAGAGCTGGGCCAGGCCGAACCGGTGGGCGTCCTGCACCACCATCGTATTCGCGTTGGGCACGTCGAGCCCGGACTCCACGATCATGGTGGAGACGAGGATGTCCACCTCGCCGGCCACGAACCCGCGCATTACGGTCTCCAACTCCTCGGCCGGCATCTGCCCGTGGGCCACCCCTGCCCGCGCCCGTGGCGCCAGCGAGCGCACCCGGGCGGCAATGGTCTCGATCGTCTCGATCCGGTTGTGCACCACGAACACCTGACCACCCCGGTCGATCTCCCGGGCGAACGCCTCCTCCAGCAGTCCGTCGTCCCACGGCTCCACGAACGTCAGGATCGGGGACCGGTCGCGCGGCGCGGTTTCGATGAGCGTGAGATCCCGGAGTCCCGCCAACGAGAGGTGCAACGTGCGCGGAATCGGCGTCGCGGTCAGCGTGAGCACGTCCACCGCGAGCCGGAGTGCCTTCAACCGCTCTTTGTGCTTGACCCCGAAGCGGTGTTCCTCGTCCACCACGAGGAGGCCGAGATCCTTGAACTCGACGTCCTTCGAGAGCAATCGGTGGGTGCCGATCACGATATCGGTGGACCCGTCCGCCAGGCGGGCCAGGGCGGCCTTCTGCTCCTTCGCGGTGCGGAACCGCGAGAGGACCTCGGTCCTCACGGGGAAATCGGCCAGCCGCTCGGTGAAGGTCCGCCCATGCTGCTCGGCCAGAATCGTGGTGGGCACCAGGACGGCGACCTGCTTGCCGCTCTGCACCGCCTTGAAGGCAGCGCGGACCGCGACCTCGGTCTTGCCGTAGCCCACGTCACCGACCAGCAGCCGGTCCATCGGCAGCGGCCGTTCCATGTCGGCCTTGACCTCCTCGGTGGCCTTCCGCTGGTCGGGGGTGTCCTCGTAGAGAAAGCTGCTCTCCAGCTCGCGCTGCCATTTGGCGTCGGGCGGAAAGGGGTAGCCGGCCGACACCGTGCGCCGGGCGTAGAGATCCAGCAGCTCGGCGGCCATCTGCTTGATCGCCTGGCGGGTCCGCTCCCGCACGCGCTGCCACGATGAGCCCCCCAGCCGGTGGATCCGCGGCGGGGGCCGGTCCTCGTCGTCCCCGGCGGCGCGGTACCGCTCGACCTGGTCCAGCCGGTAGAGCGGCACGTTGAGCCGGTCGCCGCCCTCGTATTCCACGATGGCGACCTCGATCGTGGACTCGCCCACCATGATCGTCTGGATGCCGCGATAGATCCCGATGCCATGCTCGAGGTGGACCACGTAGTCGCCCAGCGTGAGCGCGCCGGTGGTGAACGACGGCGCGGCCTGCCGGTAGCGGCGGGCGCGGCGCAGCCGGCGGGCGCGGCGGAAGATCTCGTGGTCGGTGAGCACCCGGAGTGACGGCATCACGAATCCGCCGTCCAGGGCGCCGATGGCGAGCGTCGCCCGGGTCGCGCCCCGGCCGCCTTCGTCGAGCAGCTCGTCGAGTCGTTCGAGCTGGCCTTCGTTGTCGCAGAGGATGAGCGTGGGGGGAGCGCCGTTGAGCAGCCCGCGCAGCCGGTTCAGGTCGCGGTCCACCTTCTCCGGCGGAAAGAACCCGAACTGAAAATCGGCGCTCGCGTCGCGGAG
The DNA here is from genome assembly GCA_013813675.1 of Gemmatimonadales bacterium. GTDB lineage: Bacteria > Gemmatimonadota > Gemmatimonadetes > Gemmatimonadales > GWC2-71-9 > CAVVWJ01. Next base: position 1,913 of record JACCRH010000327.1, on the reverse strand, counting down.
CGTCATCCTGGGGAACCCGCCGATCCGGCTCCCCCATGCCGCCGGGCTCTCCAGGATCGCGTCCCGCTTGGGCACGTCCTCGCCCAGCCGGCGGGCGACCTCCAGGTGGTGCTCCGCCTCGCTCCACGCCCGGCCCACCTCGTCGCGGTCGGCGCCGGCGGATTCCTGGATGACGTAGGTGTCGGAGGGCAGCAGCTCCAGCAGGGTCATCCGGGTAGGCGCGCGGCCCGGCTCCTCCCCGTCGGTGAGCGACTTGGTGCTCACCGGGAGCACGGTCACTTCCGGCAGCTCCTGCAGCGAGCGCTGGGTGGTGAGGTCGAAGCCCCGGATCGAGGTGATGTCGTCTCCCCACCATTCCAGCCGGGCTGGAGCGGCCATCCCGAATCCATAGACGTCGAGGATCCCGCCGCGCACGCTGAACTCGGCGACCTCGGTGACGGTGCCTACCCGGCGGTATCCCATCTCTTCCAGCGCCGCGGCCACCCCGGCCGGTGCCCTGCTCTCACCGGGCGCGAGGCGGAGGCGGAGCCGCTCGAGCGCCGCGGGCACCAGGGTGCGCTCCGCGGTGGCGCGAGCGGTGGTGATGATGATCCGCAGCTGCCCGCGGAGCAGCGCCTCGAGCGTCTCGGCCCGCTCGCCCGCGATCTCGTAATGCGGCTCTTCCTCTCCCAGCGCCTCGCGTTGCGGATAGAGCGCGACCGCGCCGTCGGTCAGCAGCGCGAGGTCGGTCAGCCATCGCTCCGCCTCACCGGGGGTCGTCGCCACCACGAGGACCTGGCGGTGGGGATTGTTATTGGCCAGCCAGGCGGCCAGCACGCTCCCGCTGGATCCCGCCAGCCCGCCGAGCCGCAGCGTCTCTCCGCGAGCGGGAAGCCGGCCGGCCAAGTCGGTGGTCGCCGGCGCCCGGGCAAACGCCTCCACCACCGGCTTGAGCTTCACCGCTGCCGCCTCCACACGCTTGCCAGCGCAACCTCGCCGAGCCCGAGCAGAAGGGCCGCGACCAGCAGCGGTCCCCGGAGGTCGCCCCTCGCTCCCGCGGAAAAGGCCAGCTCGGCGCTGTCGGTCAGCGACGCCACCCGGGCGCCGCTCCAGAGCCGCCGGATCCGGTCGTCGGACGCGGGCGCCAGGAGCGATTCCCGCAGGTCGAGATTTGAGCTGATCGCCCCCACCGTGTCCGCCCCGGCGACGAGGTAGTAGGCGCCGACGTCGCGGGGGCGGAACATGCCTCCGCCTTCCACCCGCCATTCCCGCTGGCCCTGCCGTACGCCGGTGGCGAGGTCGGGCAGCGGCACCGCTTGGCCCGGCGCGCCTTGGGCCAGGATCACTTCGCCCCGCGCCACGCGATTGAGGAGGAGGTCCATGAACGGCATGAACCCGGCCGAGAGCGGCAGCTCGGTCCACGCGGGGTCGAGCCGGCTGCCGACCAGCACCACGCCTCCGCTCCGCACCAGCCACGGCTCTCCGGCGACGCTCGCGAGCACCCCGGTGCGCCCGCTCCCGTTGGGCTGGAGTAGGTGCCGGCGGGTAACCCGGACCCGGCCGACGACCGGACCGCTGTCGGCCGGTACCGGGTCGATCGAGAGCCGGCCGTAGCTCCAGCCCACGCCACGGGCCGCGAGCGCGCGATTGAGCGCGCCGAGCTCGGCCGGATCTTCCGGCGGCTGGACGACGGAGCTGCCGCGGCCGAGCCGCCCGACGGTGACCTCGTCGCCCCGCACGATCCGCCGGTTGGCCGCGAGCACCTCGCACGCCGCGGCGAGGTAGCGGTCGGCCGTGTCCCAGGCGACGCGCGCCACCGGCGCCACTCGCACCACGCCGATGCGGCGGTCGTCCGCCCGCAGCTCGTCGGGCCCCAGCTCGGCCGTGAGAGTCCACCATCCGCTCGGTGCCCCCGGGAGTGCCAGGCTCGCCGT